>DASZOW010000302.1:0-2627 GCA_035550615.1 Puia sp. | reverse complement strand
GTTATCCTGAAAGTGGGTCTGCCCGCCTGGTACATCGCCATACTTTCGGGGATGAGCTTGTCCCAGCCCAGGATACCGTGGATGAGCTTTCCGATCTCGCCGTTGTGTTGGAAGCCACCATTGTTTGTGCGGGCCTGGTCGTCGAGCATGATGATGTCCGCCTGGCGGGCGATCGCCCGGAAATCGCGAAAGCTTTTGCTTTGGCCGCTGATAGATCCGCTGTTCATACCGGCCCAGATACAATCGGGGCCGCCGGCGGACCGGGTTACCTGGTTGTTAAAGGTCCAAAGCTCGAGACGGCGGTCGTAGTTCCAGCGGATCCAGGCCCTGTAGGGTCCGGCGTTCCAGTCTGCTGCCGTCGGGAGATCGAAACCCGTCTTTTCCCGGAAACCTGTGCGGCAATAGTCGCAATAGCAGATCGAATCCCGGCCCAGCCCGCTCCAACTGTTGTCGGTAAACCCTTCGGGATGATAAAGCGTGGCGATCTCCCGGAGGATGGCGGGCAGGTGTTCGCTGTAATAGGGGCTGTTGATGCAGGCGATATAGAGATCGGCGGCTTTATGAGGTTTGCCATGGATGTCGACGGCGAACCAGCCGGGATGCGCCTGGTAAAAGTCTTCGTGGGCGCGGTTGGAGTCCATGCGGGCAAAAACCGCCAGACCGTCTTCATGAGCGGCATGGCAAAGCTCGCCGAACAGGTCGCGCGATCCGAGGTAATCGGCTTTGTGGTGGAGGGGAATCTTCGTGGGATAGTAGGCCACGATGCCGCCGGCGTTGGCGATGATGCCGCGGGTGCCGGTGTGGCGCCAATACTGCCGCCAGGAGGCGATATCGTATTGTTGGGGATCCTTTTCCGTGATGTTCACCTGTCCCCAGCGTGTGACGCGGCGATACCAGGGTAGGGAGGCAGGGGCGGTGGTTGCGTCGGCAGCTGGGGCTGTGGTTGGTGCGGCGGGGCTTCGCCGGTCGAAGCCGGGGAGGCCGTGCGTGGTAAGCCAGCCGGTGGCGGCGGCCGTCTTTTTCAGAAAATCGCGGCGATTATCCATAGTTTGTGAAGATACCGAGGGATGATTATATTTGGCGCCATCAAAATTAACCATCAGATGAAAATAGGCTTTATCGGTGTCGGCAATATTGCCGCGGCGTTGGTGGAAGGGTTTTGTACGGCTGCCGGTGGTGGGGATGCGGGGATCTTTCTCAGTCCGCGGAATGAGGAGCGGTCGACGGCGTTGGCGGCGCGATATCCGGCGGTGGTCCGGTTGAGGAGCAACCAGGAGGTGGTCGATGCCAGTGAGATCGTCATCATCAGCGTGCGCCCGCCCTCGGCTGGCGATGTCTTGCGGGATTTGCGTTTCCAGTCGCGTCATACTGTGGTCTCGCTGGTGGCTTTGCTGAAATATGCCGATCTCGTCCCGCTGGCGGGTCCCGCGTCCGGTGTGTGCAGGGCGATACCGATGCCTGCCGCGGCGAAGCACAATTGTCCGATAGCCTTGTATCGGCCGACGCCGGAGGTAGTGCAATTGTTCGCGGCGGTCGGCTCGCCGCTTACCGTGTCCGATGAGGCGCAGCTACATGCGTTATGGACGCTTACGGGGCTGATCACGCCTTTTTATGACCTGCTGGCGGGTCTCAGCGGATGGGCGATCGCGCATGGCGTGGAGCGGCGTACGGCCAATGAATATACCGCGCATTTATATCAGTCGCTGGCCTGGCTGGCCCAGCTCGATCCCGGCGCGGGTTTTCCCGCCTTTGCCAAACATGCGGCGACGCCCGGCGGGCTCAACGAACAGGCGGGGCGCGAGATCCGGGAGAAGGGGGCGCACCAGGCATGGATCGAAGCCGCGGACCGGCTGCTGGGGAGGTTTGAGTGAGCGGAAAGCCCGTCACCGGAAAGACCATGAATGGATGGACATCATCGGAGAGACAGTGAGCGGATGGACATGACCGGACAACGACTGTATCGAAACCGGACAGCCCGGGGCTGCGGGCGGGGCGTAACTAATTGATTCGGAGTATGGCGAAGGTCCGGCATTGTTCGTGTGGAGGAACTGGAAACCAAAGCTTTCCCCATGTTCAAAAACTATTTCAAGACGGCCTGGCGCAATCTGTGGAAGAACAAGGTCTATTCCATCATCAATATCATGGGTCTGGCTATCGGCATGGCCGCGTGTATCGTGATCCTGCTTTTTGTATTCTATGAGCGAAGCTTCGACCAGATGCACCACAAGAATATCTGGCGGCTCAACGAAGTGCAGAAATTCCCGGGCATGGTGGCTTCGCAGAAGGTGGCCTTGTCCATGTATCCCATGGGGCAAACGATGAAACACGAGTTTCCGCAGATCCTGAACTATACGCATGTCCGCTGGTATAACAAATACCAGGTCACTAACCAGGAGAGACGGATTTATCTTCCGCAGGTCCTGGCAGTGGACACGCCGTTCCTGCGGATGTTCGACTTCCCGCTGGTCAGGGGCGACCGGGCGACGGCGCTTCAGAAACCCAATAGTGTTATCCTGACGGAAAGCACGGCGCATAAGCTGTTCGGCGATGCCGATCCGATGGGCAAGACGATCACGCATTTTTCCACCGACACCGTATTGTTCAAGGTCACCGGGGTGATGCCTGAT
>DASZOW010000301.1:0-13947 GCA_035550615.1 Puia sp. | reverse complement strand
ACATTCACATCGGCGGCGACGAATGTCCCAAGGACAGTTGGAAGGCCTGTCCCAAATGCCAGCGCCGGATGAAAGAGCTGGGCCTGAAAAATGAAGATGAGCTGCAATCCTGGTTCGTACAACGTATGGAAAAATATATCAACAGCAAGGGTAAAAGCATCATCGGCTGGGATGAGATCCTCGAAGGCGGTATTGCGCCAAACGCGACGATCATGAGCTGGCGGGGTGAAAAGGGGGGCATCGAAGCCGCCAAACAACATCACGATGTCATCATGACGCCCGGTCAATACGTTTATTTCGATCATTCGCAGACGCATAACGATGATTCGCTGACTATCGGCGGCTATCTGCCGCTGGAACAGGTTTATGGTTATGAGCCCGTGCCAAAAGAGCTGACAGGCAGCGACACCAGCTACGTGCTGGGCGCCCAGGGCAACGTCTGGACGGAATACATCGGCAATATCCCCAAGCTGGAATATATGTTGTTCCCCCGGCTCAGCGCCTTGTCGGAAGTCTTGTGGAGCCCTAAGGCCAGCCGCAATTATATGAACTTCCAGCATCGTCTCGCCGATCAATATAAACGCTACGCCTTATGGCGCGTCAATCACTACGACGTATACTTCAAACCGGCCGATACCCTTGTAAGGGCCAAAATTGCCCAGTGGCAGGATAATAAGTTCGGCCTGCTCATGCACTGGGGAACCTACAGTCAGTGGGGAGTCGTTGAGAGCTGGAGCATCTGCCCGGAGGACGAACCCTGGGAACAACGTCGCGGCCCTTACTCAAAAAGCTATTTCGAATACAAACAGGCCTACGAGAACCTGCAGACCACCTTTAACCCGACACATTTCGATCCGGCCAAATGGGCCGCAGCCGCCAAAGATGCCGGCATGAGATACGTGGTCTTTACCACCAAGCACCATGACGGGTTCTGTATGTTCGATACAAAGCAAACGGACTATAAGATCACCTCGGCCAAAACGCCGTTTTCCTCGAATCCCAAAAGCAATGTCGCCAAAGAGGTCTTCGACGCCTTCAGGAAAGACGACTTCATGATCGGCGCCTATTTCTCGAAGCCGGACTGGCATAGCAACGATTACTGGTGGTCCTATTTCCCGCCCAAAGATCGCAATGTCAATTATGATCCGGCGAAATATCCCGATCGCTGGAAGGCGTTCAAGGACTATACATACAACCAGATACAGGAGCTTATGACCGGCTATGGCCGGATGGACCTGCTCTGGCTGGACGGCGGCTGGGTACGCCCTTTGTCGACGGTCAATGCTTCGGTGGACTGGCAGCGGGGCATTCGTTATGACCAGGACGTCGATATGCCGAAGATCGCCGCTATGGCGCGCAGTCATCAGCCGGGGCTTATCGTCGTCGACCGCAGCGTTCCGGGTGAATATGAGAACTATACCACGCCGGAGCAGCAGATCCCGGCGCATCCCATGGATGATCCGTGGGAGACGTGTATGACAATGGGCAATTCATGGAGCTATGTTCCCCATGACCATTATAAATCCGCAACGACCCTCATACAGCTGCTGGTCAAGATCGTCTCGCGCGGCGGCAATTTCCTGTTGAATGTCGGCCCCAGTCCCGACGGCGATTGGGACGATACCGCTTATTCCCGCCTCAGGGAGATCGGCGCCTGGCTGCGTGTCAATGGCGAAGGCATCTATGGCAGCCGCACCATCTATCCCTGGTCCTCGGCCAACATTTATCTGACACAGGCCAAAGACAGCTCTGCCGTATATGCCTTCTTTCTTAGCGAGGGCCGGGAAGTCGTACTTCCCGAAACTGTCCGCATAGAAAAATTCACCGCCAAACCCAAAAGCCATGTCACCATCCTGGGCCGCAAAGGCGTCCTCAAATGGCATCAGCAAGGTAAAACCATGATCATCGAGATCCCGTCCGGACTACGAAACAAGCCGATCGGCGAACATGCCGTCGCCTTCAAGATAGCTAAATAGAATGGGTCCCCTCGGGGACCCATCTCGTTTTGAATGGTCGTGTGGAACTATCATTTATCCCACCAAACGCGGGAGGTCATCTTATCTCCATTGCTGAGGCCGGATACGGCAGAGGCGTAGTTCGTTGGATTGGTCGCCGCCTCGGCAGTCGAATAAGTATACCGGCGCGGAATAGTGCCGTTGGTGGCATTGCCGACATAGTTGACAGGCGTCAGTACCGGGTATCCGCTTCTTCGCCAGTTAGCCCAGGACTCCGTTTCATCCATAAATGAGGCCACCCAGTACTGGTCATTGATCATCTTCAGCTCGGAACCGGCTACAAGGGGATGACCCGTGACATAGGCATTCGTGAGCGTCTGCGAAGGTCCGGCCCCGGCCTGCACGAGCTGCTGCATAGCAGCGGTAACCCCATTGGAATAATAGGCGGCTGCCGAACCGGATATCCAACCCCGGTAGGCGGCTTCCGCCAGCAACAGCTCTGTCTCCGAATAGGTCAGGAAAAATGTAGGGGCGTCGCCACGTGCAAACGTATAGCGGTTGACGTAAGAGTAACCGTTCTGGTTTCCGGGATAACCCGGCGCCTTGGAAATGTCCGTTGGCCCGCCGGCCGCGTCATAGCCGTTTGGCTGACCCAGCTGATGAGCGGCGGCCGTATCCCCCATGTCGGTTTTTACGGTTGCGTCGGCGATAATAGTACCGAGATAAGGCAGCCGGGGATCGCCGGTGGAATTGAGGAAGTTGACGAAGGTCTGGCTGAGATGCGCTGAAGTAGCATCGATGATGCCCAGCACCTGCCCGGACCCATTGGCAACCTGGCTGCCGGCTCCATTCGGCGCCGCAGCCTCATGAACGAGAATAGCATTGTCGGCATTGGAAGCAAAAACACCGCCTGCTACCGCTTTCTGGACCCAGGTTTGCGCGGTCGCCGGATCGACCTTGCTGAGCCGCATCGCGATACGCACCATTTCCGAATAGGCGAACTTTTGCCACTTGGCGACGTCCCCTCCATAGATCAGATCGCTGGCGCCCGGCGTGGTAGCGGAAGCGCTCAGGGCGGATGCAGCCGAGTCGAGCTGGTTCAGCATGTCCATGTAAATAGTCTGCTGTTTGTCATACGCTGGCTCCGTAATATTCTCGAGATAGCCCAGGCCGGCCTGGCTGTATGGAATATCTCCATACATATCAGTGAGCCGCTGAAATGCATAGACCTTGAAGATCCGGGCCTCATTGTACAGGTTGATCTGTGCAGCAACATTCTTAAGGTTATAGGTAATATCCACCAGGTTGGTAACGGGCGCGGAATTGCTATTTTGATTATTCGAGCCGCTTGCCTGCGGACCAAAATCCTGGTCCCAATAGGAGGACAGATAACCGGCATTGTTGAAATATTTATCCCCGTTCCAATAACCAGCGGTCGAGGAAAGATGCTGGATCATACAAGAGGCATAGATCAGGTTGCCGCGCCAGTCTTCATAAGCATTGCCGTCACTGTTGCCGGAGGTGATCAATTCGGCATTGGTGAGAAGCGAAGCATACTGTTCCTGTTCCGCGGAAACTGCGTTGGGGTTGGTATTGATAGAGACGAAATCCTTTTTACAGCTGGCACCCCACAACGCCGTTGAAATGCACACCGCTAAAAATATCTTCTGGTTCATAATTGTCGATTTAGTTTACGCTCGAATTGAATTAGAATTTAACATTGATGTTAAAGCCCAGGCTCCGGGTAGACGGATAGCCGGATAATTCCAGCCCCTGGCCATTGCCTGTGCCATAATTGCCCTCGGGATCTTCGTTCGGCGTATGTTTCATCAAAATAGCCAGGTTCCGGGCCACAAAAGAGAAATTCACCCCTTTGATCGCAGTGCCTTTGATCACCTTAGCCGGTAGCGAATAGCTCAAGCTCAGCGATCTGAACTTGATAAAGCTGGCATCATAAACAAATTCCTCTGCGATCGGGTCATTTCCCGTGGAGATATCCTGGAAATATGTTTGGGAATTCACTGCCGTGGCATTGGTATGTCCCGCGAGGTCGACACCTTTGCCGACATAACCACCGGTTCCCCTGCCTTGTAGGGTGGTCTTCTGAAGTCCATACGTGTACAGCAATATGTTAGTTCCGGAATAGATCTTTGCACCGTATTTGAAATCGATCAGGAAAGAAAGCGCAAAGTTCTTGTAATGGAAATCATTGGTCAGGCCGCCCGTCTTATTGTATATACCCGAACCCAGCGGTACCTGCGCAGCCGTCGGTTCCGGTTCGCCGGCGGTCAATCCATCGGAACCATCGCTGAAGATCTTGTTGCCATTGGCATCCCTTTTATACCCATAGCCGGTGATCTGGGCATACGGTAAACCCACCCAATGTTTGATGGCCACCCCATTGCCCCAACGCGCAATGGCGCCGGCAACGGCGATCGATTTGACATCGGGCCCAAGATACAAGACCTTGCTGCTGTTGAGACCGATGTTGAAGCTCAGATTCCAGGAGAAGTCTTTGGTACGCACGGGCGTTCCGGTCAGCAATATTTCCACGCCACGATTGCGGATCTTACCGATATTCTCGACGATGCCGTTATAGCCGGAGGTCGGGCTGGTCGTAACGTTCACCAGGTCCTTGGTCGTATTCTTGTCATAAACGGCCACGTCGAAGCCTACCCGATTATTTAGGAACTGCATATTGGCCCCCGCCTCTGCTTCTGCGATCTGTACCGGAGCAAGCTTCTGATTGGGAATCACGTTCTGCAGGATAAAGCTCATCGACTGCCCGTTGATCGGATAACCCAGGTAACCATAGGTCTGGGCGTTGAGATAAGGGTAAGTCCCATTAGATGCCCGGGCATAGGAGGCGCGCAGCTTACCGAAGCTGATCCAGCCCGGCAGGGTTAAGGCATCGGAGAATACAAAGCTCAGGCTCGCGGAGGGATACAGGTAGCGATCATTGTCGATCGCCAGCGTAGAGAACCAGTCGTTCCTTGCCGAGAGGTTCAGGAATAGAAAGTCCTTGTAGCCCAGATCGGCCGTGCCGTAAACACTATTGACGTGGACACGTGCATACCCGGGGGTTGCCGGGCGGTTGGTCACATTGAAAAGCGAATAGAAATAGGGTACATTGAACGGCCCCGCGCCATTGACGCTGGTAGAAGAATTCACATTGTCTTCCGAGTTGCCGCCCGCGTTTGCGTTGAAGGTGAAATCGTTGCCGAACTTGGTGTGCACCCCGATGAGGTAATTCCAATTCAGCTCATGAAAGTTGACGTTGGAGGTCGTCATCTGGCCGCCGGGATCATAACCCGTACCCGAGGGCGTGATATTCGTCAGATTGAAGGTATAGCCGTCCCGGGTGACGCCGCCCTGCGCATACAACCATTTGGTGAAATCGTATTTCACCGTGAGCCCGCCCGTCAGCCGGTTACGGGAAGTGGCGTTCTGATATTTATAAGCGACGAAGTAGGCGTTGTTGAAATAGGTATCCGTTCCCGGCAGTTGCTCGTTACCAAGGGCATTGGCGCCCTGGTTGGGCGCCTCCCATTTGATATGAAAAGTGTTAGGCAAGTACAACACGCTTGCGACCGTATTCCCCGGCGCATCGGAAAAGGACACCCGGTTCTTTACCTGTTCAAAAATATAGTTGGCGGTGAGGTCAATGGTGAGTTTAGGCAGCACATGGTACTCGGTGTTGAAGTTAACCCCCTGCTGCTGCATATTGGCATTCGGAATGACGTTGCCATTGTAGAGATCGGATAATCCCAGCCGGAAATGGCCCTGGTCGTTGGATCCATACAACGCCACCGAGCTCTGGTTGACTACGCCATTCTTGTAAAAATCCTTGATATTGTTTTTATACGCGTTGTAGGCATACGTGTCACCAAGGAAATTCACGGCCTGGGAGCCATCTATAGGGGCGCCCCAGCTATAATATTCCGTGTTTTGCGCGGCTGTTGCCGTCGTGGGTTTGACGCCCTGCAATCCCTGCCCGTACTGGTATTGGAAATCGGTGAGATTGTGCACCGAGTTGATCGTGATATTGTCGTTGGCCTGCACGCCGAGCCCTTTTGACCTGGCGCCGGATTTGGTGGTGATCAGGATCGCGCCGTTACCGCCGCGATAACCGTACAGCGCGGATGCAGCCACTCCTTTCAGCACCTGGATGCTTTCGATATCATCCGGGTTAATGTTGGAAAGACCATCGCCAAAATCCGCCCCGCCCCACTGACCGGATGAACCCTGATTGGTATTGTCATAAGGGATACCATCGATTACGTATAACGGCTGGTTGTTCCCCGTGAGCGAAGCATTACCCCGGATCACTACCCGGCTGCTGCCCGAAGGACCCGTTGCCGTGCCGGCTACGCTGACCCCTGCGACCTGACCGGTAAGCGCATTGCCGATATTCGTTTCCCGCGACTCGGTGAACTTCGAGCCGTCGACTTCGGTGGTAGAATAACCAAGCGCCCTGGCCTGTTTTTTAATCCCGAGAGCCGTCACCACGACGGAGGTCAGCTCGGCGTTGGAAGTAACCATGCGGACGGCGATCGTTGTTTCATCGCCTACCGTGACCTGCTGCGTAGCAAAGCCCACAGACGAGATCACCAGCACATCACCTTTATTTGCAACGATGGAGAACATCCCCTCTACATTGGTGGTGGCGCTTTTACGCGTCCCCTTCACCATAATGGTCACTCCCGCCAGAGGCGTACCGGAAGCGTCCGTGATCTTACCGGTAATAGGGCCGGCGACATTTTTTTGCGTATGAAACTTGTTGCTGCCGCCATCGGCAGAAAAAGCATGCTGCGGACAGGCGGCAATGATGCAAAGAGGGATGCCCAGGACATAACCAAGCACCCGGAGGGTTGATTTTCTCATTTTTTTTGCAGCGTTTGATTAAGCATTCACTGTTTCTGTATTCAGGTGCCGGTGTCCGTGATTTTGTAATGCTCCAATAAAAGAAAAAATTGCAAATACGATTTAGCAAACAATCGCCGTTCTTTGATGAGGTAGACAATCAAGGCACATCCCACCACATTCTTGAAGTCATCTTGTCGCCTCCGGGAAGCCGGGCGACGGCAGCATTGTAATTGGCCGTGTTAGTGGAAGCCTCGGTTTGCGGATAGGTGAACCTGCGGGGGATCTCGCCGCCGGTGACGTTGCCGGGATAATTCACCGGTATCAGGCGGGGATAACCGCTACGGCGCCAGTTGGCGAAACATTCGTTTTCATCCATGAAGCCCGCTATCCAGTACTGGGTATTGATCTGTTCCAGTGTTCCGTCGTAGGGATGCGAGCCGAGCCAGCCGTTGATGGCATGGGCAGAGGGACCCGCACCGGCCTGCTGCGCCAGTTGTTGCATCGCCGCCGTTACACCGGCAGCAAAATAGTCAGCTGGGTTGCCGTTTATCCAATGGCGCTGCGCGGCTTCGGCCAGAAGCAACTGTGTCTCGCCCGCCGTGAGGAAAAAGGTCGGTGCATCGAGCCGGCCAAAGGTATACCGGTTCACCACCGAATACCTGTTGACATTACCCGGCCAGTTGGATGTTTTTACCAGGTCATAGCCCGTACCGCTGTAGGCGGGATCATAGCCATTGGGCTCGCCGAGCTGAAGCGTTCCCGTAGTATCCCCCATATCGCCGGGATTGGCAGGATCGGCGCAAACGGTTCCCAGAAAACCAAGCCGCGGATCTTTGGTATTGCGCAAATAATCGACAAAGGTTTCACTCAGCCGATAGCCGTTAGGGTCGTTGCTCAAAAAGATCAGCCCGGAACCATTGACGACGGGCGTTCCTGTTACCGCCTCGTGGCGGATGATCGCATTGTCAGTATACACGGTCATGACGCCGCCCTGTGCCGCCCGGTGGACCCAGGTCCGCGCACTGTCGGGCGCCACCTTGCTCATCCGCATCGCCAGGCGCACCATTTCCGAAAAGGCAAATTTTTTCCATGCGGCGGTATTTCCCCCAAAAAGCAGATCGGCGGCCCCTACCGTATTGCGCCTGCTGCTGTCCAGTCTGCCCGCCGCATCGTTCAACTCCTGCAATAATCCGGAATAAATCTCCTGTTGGCGGTCATATTGCGGATAAAAGGTTGTCGAGATAGCCCCCTGCCCGGCCTGGGAATAGGGGCAGTCCCCGTACATATCCGTCATGCGTTGGAACATGAAGGCCCTGAAAATACGGGCTATCTGGTAAAGATTGAAATTTGCCGTATCGTTTTGGGTATGAGCGATCACCTCTTGTATATTGGCTATGCTGTTGGGATAGTTCTCATCCCAGTAGGCGGAATTGTAAGTGGGGTTGAAGAGATATTTATCTCCATCCCAGTAGGAAAGCGTGGACGACAGGTGCTGGACCATGCAGGCGGAATAGATAAGATTATTACGCCAGTCCTCATAGCCATTACCATCGGTATTGCCTGATGTCTGCAGTTGGGCATTCGAGAACAAATAGTTGAAGTTGATCTCTGTGGCCGTGGTCAGGTCGGGATTGGTGTTGAGCGATACGAAGCCCTTTCTGCACCCCATAAGAAGGGCAAACGCAAAAAGGCAGGTGGTCATCGCTCGTTTAAGCATACCGCTAAAATTTACAATTTATATTGAATCCCCAGCTTCGTACAGGCGGATAGCCGGTCAATTCGAGCCCCTGGCCATTGGTATTGTTGATGCTGGATTCGGGATCGATATTCGGCGTATGTTTCATCAGTATGGCCAGGTTTCTTCCTACCAGGGAAAAACTCAATCCTTTGATAAAATGTTTCTTTAACGCGCCGGAAGGAACGGTATAACATAACGAAGCAGACCGCCATTTGATAAAGCCGGCATCATAAACAAATTCCTCTGCAATATGATCCGTTCCCCCCGCCGAAATATCCTGGTAATACTGCTGCGCGGGAACTGCCGTCGTATTGCGATGGCCGTTATCCAGCACTCCTTTTCCTATATAGCCTCCCTCCCTGCCCTGCAAGGTGGATTTTTGCAAGCCATAGTAATACAGCAGCAGGTTGGTGCCGGAATAGATCCTGGCGCCGAATTTAAAATCGATGAGGCTGGTCAGCGTAAAAGCTCCATAATGGAATTCGTTGGAGAACCCTCCCGTCCGGCAGTAAACGGTTGAACCCAGCGGTACAATCCCCGTCGGCTCCGGCTCTCCTGCAGGGGCTGCATTCGACACGCCATCGCTAAATATCTTATTGCCTTTGGCATCCCGCTTATACGCATAGCCCATGATCTGTCCATAAGGAAGGCCCACGACATTGCTGATGCTGACCTCGTTTCCCCAGCGCGGATAGGCGCCGCCGATAACGATGCTTTGCGCACCACCGACATAGAGCACCTTGTTGTTATTGACCGCCAGGTTGAACGAGGTCTTCCAGTTGAAAAGTTTTGTTTTTATGGGGGTGCCTTCCAGCAGCAGTTCCAACCCCCTGTTACGGATCCGGCCTACATTCCCGACGGCCTGGCCATAGCCGGACGTAGTGCTGATGGTTACATTCACGATGTCGTCGGTCGTTTGCTTGTCGTAAACGGTGAGATCGAAGTCTGCCCGATCCCCGAGGAATTGCATGCGAATGCCGGCTTCCTTTTCCCGGATGCTGACCGGCCGAAGATTGGCATTGGGAACTACCGGCACCGAATTGGAAGTAGCTATATAGCCCAGCGGCTGGTTGTTGATAGAATAGCTTTCTATCCCGTATGCCAGCAAGCTTTGATAGGGTTGCGTTCCATTGGAAGCGGCCGCCCATGAAGCATGCAGCTTGCCCAGGTCGATCCAGGCCGGAAGGCGCCAGACATCCGAGAATATGAAACTGCCGGAGACGGAAGGATAGAGGTAATGATCCGTGTGGATGTTGAGCGTCGAGAACCAGTCGTTGCGGGCTGTGAAGTTGAGAAAAAGGAAATTTTTATATCCCAGGTCGGCATTGGCATAGATGGAATTGACGCGATAGTGCTGGTCAAAATTACTATAGGGTTTATTGGCCGCACCGATATCGTTGGCATTGTAGTCGCCGGCATTTAAGAATGGCCCCGCCGGCCTGTTGGAGGAATTGGGCACTGCCCCGATGCCGCTGATCCTGGTGACATTGTCTTCCCGGTTGCTTCCGATATTGGCGTCAAAAGAAAAGTCCCGGCCGAATTTTTTTTGGCCGCCGATCATAAAGTTGCCGTTAAGCTCATAAAAGTTTACGTTGTACTGGGTAAGGTTGCCGCCGTGAACGCCGTCGGTGCGGGTGTATTCGACGCCGGAAGGGACGATGGATTCGACATCGAAGACATAGCCGTCACGTGTCAGTTGCCCTTGTACATAAAGCCAGTCGAGCAGATCGTACCGAAGCGTCAAACCGCCGGTTAGCCGGTTGCGATCCGTGGTATTTTTATAGTTATAAGCGATATAATACGGGTTTTCAAAATAGGGATCGGTGGCGCCGGGAAGCCATTCCGTGCCATCGGGGTGTATCGTATGGTCTTTCATCCAGCGGATGTCGAAGGAATTGGCCAGGTATAGCGGTGGCGCGAAAACGTTCTGTGGGTCGTCCGAGACCGAGGCGCGGTTGCCGACATGCTCGAAGACATAGTCTGCCGTCAGGTCCATTCGAAGATGATTGGTCACAGAATATGTAGAATTCAGGCTCAGCCCCTCTTTATACATGGCAGAATTGGGGACGATGGTTCCGAGGTGGAGATCCGTGAGACCCAGGCGGAAATGGCCTTTATTATTGGCGCCGGTGAGCGCCACCGAACTTTGGCTGGTGGCGCCCGTGCGAAAAAAATTTTTGAAGTTATTTGGCCGGGGACTGTAAGCATAGGCATTCCCCAGATAATTAACCGCCGTCGAGCCATCCAGCCTGGCGCCCCAGCTATAATAGGGAGCCGCCAGCGCTACCTGGGCGCTCATGGGTTTGATCCCGGCTACACCTTGTCCGTAGACGTATTGAAGATGCCGTTCATCGATCACCGAATTCAGTGTTGTGTTGTTATTTACCTGCACACCGATGCCATGCGTGCGGGAGCCTGATTTTGTGGTGATGAGAATAGCCCCGTTGCCGCCGCGATAGCCGTATAATGCCGAAGCGGCGACGCCTTTTAAGATAACGATGGATTCGATGTCATCCGGATTGAGATTGGACAGTCCGTCTCCGAGATCCAGGCCACCATACTGCCCGGCATAGGACTGGGTCGTGTTGTCATACGGAACGCCGTCAACGACATACAAAGGC
This sequence comes from Puia sp., assembly GCA_035550615.1. Classification (GTDB taxonomy): domain Bacteria; phylum Bacteroidota; class Bacteroidia; order Chitinophagales; family Chitinophagaceae; genus Puia. The sequence continues at coordinate 2,767 of DASZOW010000301.1, read as the reverse complement.
TGGTTATTGCCGCTTAGCGAGGCATTGCCCCGGATCAGCACCCGGCTGCTGCCATAAGGGCCGGTGGCATTGCCGATGACATTCACGCCTGCGACCTGCCCCGCCAATGCGTTCCCGAGATTGACGGAGCGGGATTGTGTGAACAGCCCACCGTCCAGTTCGGAGGCGGAATAGCCCAGCGCTTTCTCCTGTCTGCCTATGCCCATGGCCGTTACCAGCACCTCCATCAGCGGCTGATCACTGCGATCGAGCACTATCGGGGCCCGGGCCGCCAGCCCTGCCGGGATCTCCTTATTCACAAAGCCAACGCAGGACAGTACCAGCATATCGTCGTTGTCCGCCCGGACAGAAAACAGTCCGTCGAGATCGGTGCTCGTACCCCGGTGGGTATTTTTTATCGAAACGGAGACACCCGACAGGACCTTCCCTTCCATGTCGATAATCTTGCCCGTAACGACGCCCGCGGCGGATTCCCCCTGCGGCGCATCGGCCGGTTCATCATCCGGATACGAAGTGCCCTGGACCGCTCCGCCTTCGGCAGCGGCCGCATCCTTTTTCCGGTTCAGGATCACGAAAGTGCGTTCATCGACTTTTTTATAGATAAGCCCGGTGTTGCGCAAGACCAGCGTCAATAATTTTTCTACGCTGGCGTTGGAGGAAAGTACCGGCGGATCGACCAGCATCTTCCCGATCTGCTGCTGGCTAAAGAGGAAATAGACGCCCCTGCTACGATTTAGCTCCACGAGGACGTCCATCAGGGGTTTGCGATTGGTGGTATCGACACCGGGGGATGGAATTGCAATCGGATGCGTAGTCTGGCTATATCCGGGCAACAGGCCGAAGCCCAGGAATGGCAAACAAAGAAAAAATCTTAGCCAATTGCTATAGCTGCTCGATCTTTTCATTCACACAGCGTTTTGGTTATACATCGGTTCTCAAGGGCCCGATCAATGTACCGACGCTCTTATCGTGATCGTTCCGCCGTCGCGGATGACGTCGAAATCGGACGTAGTCTGCAGCGCCTGAAGCAATACATTCAGATTATTGTTCGGCAGGATGCCCGTGACGGTACTGTCGCCGATGCCCGGATCCTGCAAGATCACTTTGACGCCATATTGGTCCTCGATGATACGGGCGATCTCGCGGAGCGGTGTCTTATCGAGCACAAGCTGATGTTGCTGCCAGGCGGTAAGACTGTCCAGTCTGACAGCCGTCTTCGCCAGCCGGTTACCATCCCACTGCACGAAATCGCCCGGGACCATCCGGACGTCTTCGCCCGCCCGCGGATGAACGATCACGCTTCCTTCCTGCAACAGCACATTATTCCTGCCATGCCGGTTGACCACGTTGAACTGCGTTCCGGTAACGACGACATCGAACTGGTCGGTATGCACGATGAACCGGCTTTTCAGCTGCGTCTTGCGAACGTGAAAAAAAGCTTCGCCATCGATCCAGACCTCGCGGTCGGCGCCATCCTGCCAGTTTGTGAAATAACGGAGTCGGCTATTCGCATTCATGGTCACCTCGGATCCGTCGGGTAATTGTTTCGATGCCAGCTGGCCATAGCCCGTGGTCAGCTGCTGCTGACGGCCGGACACCGCCCGGATCAGAACCATGCTTCCGGCCAGCAGAAAGAGGATACAAGCCGCAGCGATCCAACGCCAGCTTCGATACAGCGGCACACTGGCTCGCTTCTTCTTCCCTCCAGGCGTATGTTGCCGGTCCAGCTCGCCTACCCGTTGCATCAAAGCGGCCTCCGCCAGCCGAACCTGCTCCGCCGGCAATGGCTTCTCCTCCATCCGCGTCGCATCCAGAAATGCTACCGCCTGCTCCACCAGGGCTTTCCGGGCAGGGTCTTCCGCCATCCAGCTATCCCACGCAGCATCGTTGCTCTTTCCCAATGCATACCAGGCAAGAAAAGATTCATCAGATAACAGGTCCTCGAGCTCACGATAGTCTTTGGGCATAAAAACGGGTCGATATATTATAGTGACGTACCCATAAAGATAATTTTGTAATGTACTTTTTTAAAAATTTTTTGTCGAAATTCCTTACTTTCCACAAGTTTTATCTACGAGCACGACCATTGAATACTGCCAAAGAGGACATACTGCTGTGGGAGTCTTTCCGGGAGGGAGATAGAGAGGCCTTCGCTACGCTTTTCAGGAACCACTATGAGCAATTGTACCGCTATGGGACCAAATTCACTGCCAACGTGGGTTTGTTAGAGGATGCTATCCAGGAACTTTTCATCGAGCTGTGGCAGGCAAAGAACCGCAACCCGGTGGTCTCCGTTCGCGCATATCTGCTTAAATCATTGAAATACAAGCTGCTAAAAGAACACCGTAAAAGTCGTCTCCTATTCCCTGTGACGGATGGGGACGGGAGGTTCGAGTGGAGCCAGGAAAGCCTGATGATCGCCGGAGAAGAAGACCGGGAAAAAAAACAGCGGATCATCAACGCCCTTGCAGGGCTCACCGGCAGGCAAAAAGAGATCATTTATCTCAAATATTATCAGAACCTCGGCTATGACGAGATCAGTGAGATCATGAACATCAACTACCAGGTGGCCCGCAATCTCCTGTATCAGGCGATCAAGTCGTTGAAAAATATGCTGGCCGGTCCGTTGGAATTATTTTTATTATTTCTTCTCTCAACAGGCATTACATTTTCGCAAAATGGACCACAGGTCCATTGGCCGAACGCCCGACATAAGATATCGCATACACTTCCCACTGACAAAAGCGTGCAAACGGTTGCTCCAAAT
>DASZOW010000300.1:0-2356 GCA_035550615.1 Puia sp. | reverse complement strand
CTCCGGCGCTTTCACGGGCTTCTATGCTGCATAGGAATAATCCTGACCTCGACCTGTTCCGGAAAAGATCTCATACTCACCTCTCCGGACGGGCATCTGCGGTTTTCCTTCCGGCTTACCGACAGCCTTCCTGTCTATAGTGTCTGGTACGGAGATCGACCCGTGATCGTTGCCTCGCCGCTGTCGCTGGTCTTCCGGGAATCGGCCAGTGGTCGCTCTTCATCGGTGTTTGGCCCCGGCTTACATGTCCTGGCGCCCGTTTACCGGGAAGGGCTGGACGAATATACGCTGCCGGTCGGCAAGAATAGCAGGGTGCACGACCGGTTTAATGAATTTACCATCCCGCTACTACAGGAATCACCCGGACACCGCCGCAAGATCGACCTCGTGGTCCGGCTCTATAACGACGGACTCGCCCTCCGCTGGGTTTTCCCCAAACAACCGCAATGGACCAGCTATGAGCTGCTCGCCGAGAACACCGGCTTCCGCGTAGCAGGCGACCCGATCCTCCAGGCCTCGTTTCTCCCTAACTACACGACCTCACACGAAGGCCGCTATACCCGCCAACCCTTGAGCGCGGTCAGAGAGGACACCCTCATGGATACCCCCGTATTCCTTGAATTTCCGGCTAACGATCTTGCGGGTAACCTTTATATGGCGATCACCGAGGCCCAACTCACCGATTATGCCGGCATGTATCTTGTAAAACACAACGGCCTGCTAAAAAGCGAGCTGTCCCCCTTACCCGGCGCCGCCAGCATCACGAGCGCCGCCAGCACCACGAGCGCAGCCAGCACCACGAGCGCCGCCAATCCCACGAGCGCCATCGCCATAAACGCCATCCGCGTCAAAGCCATCCTTCCCCACCGCACGCCCTGGCGGGTGATATTCATCGGCCCCCGCCCCGGCGCCTTTCTCGAATCCAACCTGCTCACCGATCTCAACGATCCCTGCGCCATCAAAGACCTCTCCTGGCTCCATCCGGGAAAAACGGATTTCCATTGGTGGAACGGCGACGTCGTGCCCGACACTACCTTCCAACCGGGCATCAACTTCGAAACGAATCGATATTATATCGATTTTTGCGCCCGTAACGGCATTGAATACCATACCGTCATTGGCTATGGCGGCATCGCCTGGTACACCAACGACGGAATCAGCTACCAACCCGGCCCGCACTCCGATCCTACCAAACCCATCCCCGGTCTCGACATGAAACAGCTCTGTACCTATGCCGCGGCCAAAGGCGTAGGCATCCGGGTCTGGGTACACTGGAAGGCGCTCTGCGGCACTGCGCCGGATATTAACAGCGCATCTGCGGAACCGCGGATCGAAACGGTTTTTCGCCAGTTCGAACAGTGGGGCGTCCGCGGTATGATGGTCGATTTCATGGACCGCGATGACCAGCAGATGGTCGATATCCAGGCAACTATTCTGCGCCTGGCCGCCAAACATCACCTGCATATCCAATTCCATGGCGCTTACAAACCCACCGGCCTGATCCGCACCTGGCCCAACGAGCTGACCCGCGAAGGTACCCTGAACTACGAGAACGATAAATGGAATAACCCGATTACACCCGATGACGATCTCAACGTGGTCTTCACCCGGCTGATCGCCGGGCCTACCGACTATCATCTCGGCGGCTTCAGAGCCGTGACGCCGGAGAACTATAGACCTCTTTTTACCCATCCGCTGGTACTGGGCACCCGCTGTCACATGCTCGCCATGTACATCGTACTGGAAAGCTACCTGCCCATGGTCTGCGATGCTCCTGCCGCGTACGAAGGCCAGCCGGGTTTCGATTTCATCAAAAGCGTACCGTCGACCTGGGACGAGACCCGCGTCCCCTGGGCCATCCCCGGCCGCTGGGCCGCCATCGCCCGGCGAAGGAAGAACCATTGGTGGGTAGGCGCTATCAACAGCAGCACGCCCCGCGATACCACCCTGTCCTTATCCTTCCTGCCGCCGGGCCGCTACGAAGCCCACATCTACAGCGACGCGCCGGATACAAAACAAGATCCCAACACCTTGACCTTTGCCACCCGGATCGTACAGCCCACAGACCTCATCCCCGTTTCACTCGCTGCGGGCGGCGGGCAGGCAATTCACCTGCGAAAACTGTAACATGCAGCCGCGGACACCCGCTGTACCGCAACCGGACAGGTCCCGGCCAGGGCTAATATATAAGCTTGTGAACGCTAACTGCTTAAGCCTTTGGCATCAACTTGGCGGCAAAAAGAAAAATGTCTTTCTATGTGGCGGAACTACCTGCTCCTTGCCTTTCGCAATCTCTCCCGCAACAGGGCATTCTCGGTCATCAATATCCTCGGCCTGGCCAGTGGCCTCACCACCT
>DASZOW010000299.1:0-5662 GCA_035550615.1 Puia sp. | reverse complement strand
AGCTGAGCGCTGGCCATGAACAGCATCACCTGGACAAGGCCATTGCAGCATTTACAAAAGTCGGCAGGGAGCTTGCAGTTTTGAAGAAATAGTGCCGGCGGTTAAAATGCGGCGATCATACTGATCTCCACGTTCGCATTTTTGGGTAGTGTCTTGACCGCATAGGTCTCGCGGGCGGGAAAATTACCGGCAAAATACTTTCCGTAGACCGTGTTTACATCGGCGAACAGGTTCATATCGCTGAGCAGGATCGTTGTTTTCACGACCTGGTGGAAACTGACCCCGGCTTCGGCGAGGATGGCGCGGAGATTATGCATCACCTGGTGGGTTTCGGCAATGATATCACCCGACACTACGCTCCCGGTGGCGGGATCTATCGGGATCTGGCCGGAGATGAAAAGCAGGTTGCCGGCTATGACGGCCTGGCTGTACGGCCCTATGGGGGCGGGGGCGTTGGGGGTATTGATGATCTTGGTTTCCATCTTACAAAGATCGGCGGCTTCGGGCACCTTGCAAAATATAGCCCTCGCCGCCGATCCGGTCCAATGTCTCTATCTTTGCCGCAATATGACCATTGCCGCCATCAGTGAAAACCATATAGAAAGCGAACTTAGAAGCCTCTTTCCGGGCGAAAACATCCAGTGGCTCGTGTTCAGGGACCCGCTTGCGGCGCTGGAATGGAGATCGGCGGCGAAAACCGCGGCGCCAGGGATCGCCCTCTATCTCGACCTGGAATTCAAAAACGAGCCGGAACGCCTGGAAAACCTGGGCAGGCTCCTGCCGGCGCTGGTATTCGTGAACGCCGTTACCCCGACACTTGGCGAGATACAAAGACCCCTGGTCCGGATCAATGCATGGCCCGGTTTTGCCACAAAGAAGGTGCACGAGCTGGTGTCGCCGGACGAGGCCACGACCAGGCGCATTGCAAAGCTGTACCAGGGGCTCGATTGCAGCTATCGTCTCGTTCCCGATATACCCGGGATGATCAGCCCCCGGATCGTTGCGGGCATCATCAACGAAGCCTGGTATACCTGGGAGGCAAAGGTCAGCACCAAAGAGGAGATAGATACTGCGATGAAACTGGGAACAAACTATCCATTGGGGCCCTTTGAATGGGGAGAACGTATCGGATTGGATCGGGTCGCCGGCCTCCTGAGGGTTTTGAGCAAAACCGATCCGCGATATGCCCCGGCGAACGCGTTGCAACAGGCAACACACGCATTAAAATGTGATTAAAAAAGATAATGTAAAAAATTTAGAGAATGGCCTTGATCCTGAACATCGATACAGCTATGCAGAAAGGCGGCGTTTGTCTGGCCAAAGACGGTGTACCGCTTTCAATCCTCGAGAACACCGAACAAAAGGAACATGCGGCATGGCTGCATGTAGCCGTGCAGAAGATACTGCAGACAACAGGCTACCAGATGCGTGACCTGCAAGCAGTGGCAGTCACCGCCGGCCCCGGCTCTTATACCGGCCTGCGGGTTGGAATGGCCGCTGCCAAAGGGTTTTGCTATGCTCTCGACATTCCGCTGATCGCCGAAGACACGCTGCGTGTAATGGCCTTTGCCGCCAAAGAACAACTGCCCGAAGCCGATCTTCTATGCCCGATGATCGACGCACGACGCATGGAAGTCTTTACCGCGCTCTATAAAAAAGACATGACGCCACTGCTTCCATCCACCGCCATGGTCATTGACGAAAATTCTTTCTCGTCCTGGCTAAAAGACCACCAGGTGTCATTTTTCGGCGAAGGGGCGGATAAGTGTAAACTTATAATTACAGCGCCCGGCGCGCGCTTTCAGCAGGTCAACTATCATGCCGGGTATCTCGGGATTGTGGCTTTTTTACGATATTTGCAGGGTGAATTCACCGGTCTGGCGTACAGTGAGCCCGCTTATACCAAAGAATTCTACACTCATACAAGAAAATGACTATATCATCATATTGACAGATTAGGCCATTTTTTTTTAAACAGTTGATCCTAAATTTGTCCGTACCTGTCACGTATCTTCTTGAAATCCTTAAAATGGTAATCGCTCATGAGCTTAACGATGAACAATAATAGCTATTGGATGGTAGTGAACGCAGAGGGCGCCGACGGTGCTCCTGTAAAAGTCGATTTTTTGAATCTAAAGAAAGGAGCCCTGATCTTAAGAGCACTGAACCACAAATTGCGTCAGCAGATCATCCGTCTGCTGGACGAGAACAAAAAACTCACCGTCACCGAGATCTATGTCCACCTCCGCCTCGAACAATCTGTTGCCTCACAACACCTTGCTATCTTACGCCGGGCCGGTATCGTCAAGACCCAGCGGGACGGAAAATTTATCTATTACATCATCAATCACGATCGGCTGAGCGAGATCATGAAATGTGTCGATGAGCTGATAGATTAACCTTTCAGGGACCAGGCCAGCCGATAAAAGGAAGAAATCTCGCCAAAGCAGCCCAAAACCAGGCCGATAGGACCTCTGCGGATAAGTTTGTAACTTTGCCCAAGCCGCGAAAGCGGCTCGTCCGTTAGGACAGATGTTAAATACATACGGCAATGTTCATTAAGCAATTATACACGGGTTGTCTCAGCGAAGCGGCTTACTATATCGATAGTAACGGGGAAGCGGCTATCATCGATCCCCTGCGCGATATAGAGATCTACATCAAGCTCGCGCAGGAACGCCAGGCAAAGATCAAATACATCTTCGAAACGCATTTTCACGCAGACTTTGTCAGTGGCCACCTGGACCTGGCAAAGGCCACCGGCGCTCCCATCATATACGGCCCGCGTACGGAAACGAATTTCCCGATCCACCTGGCGGCAGACGGCGAGACGTTCGGCCTGGGTGAGAACACGATCGAAGTCGTGCATACCCCCGGCCATACGGTTGAGTCTTCCTGCTATCTCGTGCGCACGCCCGACGGCCGCCCGCATGCGCTGTTCACCGGCGACACGCTCTTTGTGGGAGACGTGGGCCGCCCCGATCTCAGCAGCGGCAACCTGAGCCGCGAAGAACTGGCGGGTCTCTTGTATGACTCCCTGCACAACAAGATCCTGCCTCTGCCCGATGACGTCGTCATCTATCCGGCGCATGGACCCGGCAGCAGCTGCGGCAAAAACCTCGGCCCTCACACGCATAGCACGCTCCGGGAAGAAAAAGAGACCAACTACGCGCTCAAGGAACAGACAAAAGAGGAGTTCATCAAAGCTGTAACGGACGGCCTCAATGCTCCCCCGCAATATTTTTCTGTGAATGCCCGTATCAATAAGGAGGGGTATGAAAGCCTTGATGACGTCCTGGAAGCGGGACTCCAATCCCTGGACCTCGCGACGTTCAAGGACTGGATCACTACCGGTGACGCGGTGCTTCTCGATACGCGCCGCTCAGACCTTTTTGTCGCCGGCTTCGTACCGGGATCCATCAGCATCGGTCTCGACGGCCGTTTCGCGGAGTGGGCCGGCAGCATTCTGCCCTTTAGCAAACCGATCGTGCTGGTGACGTCCCCGGGTGAAGAAAAAGAAAGCGTCGTGCGCCTGGCGCGGGTCGGATTCGACAAGTTCAAAGGCTGTCTGCAGGGCGGATTCGAAGCCTGGCAACAAGCCGGAGAACCGATAGACATGATCATCGACGTAGAACCGGACGAACTGGCCATGGACATACCCTTCGACGAGAACCTGGTGGTGCTCGACGTCAGACGGGAAACGGAATTTGCCGACGGACATGTCAAAGACGCGATCAATATCCCGTTGCAGGACCTTACCGATCCCGGCAACATGGCCATGATAGAAGAGCGGCATAATCTATACGTCCACTGCGGCGGCGGATATCGCAGCATAATCGCGGCATCCTTGCTGAAACGCCAGGGCATCCACAACCTGCGCAACGTTACCGGCGGCTGGGGTAAGATCAAGGACCAAAAAGGCATCGAGATAGTAAAAGAGAAGAGCGTGCTGAATTGATCGGCGAATGTAGATCACTCTAAACTGACAATTCCGTTCTTTACGGCATACATAGCCAGCCCCACTCGGGTCCTGACATTCAACTTTTCGAATAAGGCATCCCGGTAGCCATCGATGGTGCGCGGGCTGAGATACATCCGGTCGGCGATCTCCTTGTAAGTCCACTCGGTACAAACAAGCTTCATGAATTCCAGTTCCCGTTCGTTAAGCGTCAAAACGCGTCGTACGCGCAGCTCCGGCTCGCCTAATGTGCTGATGGTGTGGATCAGCTTTCCGGTGACGTTATCGGTGTAATAATACCCTTTTTCAACCATCGATTCCAGCGCCAGCCTAAGCTCGCCGGCTTCGATATCCTTGAGGATATAGCCTTTGGCGCCGTTCTTCAGCATACGGACCACGGAAGCGTCCGTGTCGTACATCGACAGCGCGAGGACATTGATATCTGGAAAATTGCGCCGGAGCCAGCAACAGGTCTCATAACCGTCCATATCGGGCATGTTGATGTCCAGCAGGACGATGTCGGGACGGCGGGAATGCTTAAGCTGCCTGATGAGGTCCTTGCCGCTACAGGCTTCAAACAGAATATCATACTCGCCAAAGCCTCGTATCAGACTGGCGAGTCCGCTTCGGAGCAGCACGTGATCATCCACGAGCACTACCCCAGGTTTAGGAGTTGTCATCCGTTAAGGTTTAGGTTCAGGTAGTCTGTCATGCTACTAATCAGACAACCGGACAACGGGGTGCGGAGGGGGTATTGGGGTGCGGAGATCGGATCGACCCAGGCACTATAGCAGGTATTGGGGGTGCGGAGATGGGGTTGTAGTAAATTTATTATAATTTCCTGAGATGCCCTATATCAGGGGAATTATTTATGCTGAAAATAAAAAGGCTAATTTTCCTTAGGGACCCCGGGGTCATCGACGTCCACCCAAAAGGACGAATAACTTTCCTTCCAGGCTATTTTCCATCGCTTATGGCTCCAAAGCCAGCCGCCGGGCTCTCTCCGGATCGCGTCCTCCAACAGGGTCCGGTACCGCAAGGTGACCTCGCCTTCGGGTAAGGCTGCGGGGTGCTCGGCGATCGTGATCAGCTCGGCCCGGTAATAACCACGCCGGGGTTTATAGATACGGGCGAAAACCGCGGGGATGTCGGCGATCCTGGCCCCACGTTCCGGGCCGCGGATAAAAGCGGTAGGCTGGCCAAAGAAATTCATCCAATAGGTGTTCTCCGGTCCGCCGGGCGCCTGGTCCGCCACCAGCACCAGCATATACTGTTGATTCCGATAGGGGATGATCGCCTTGCTCATCCGGGTCGCGGGCAGCAGCAGCGTTCCCGTCCTACCGCGAAGACGCAAAAGCATCCGCTCGAAGACCTTATTCTCCATCGGCATATATGCCACCAGGAAAGGATACCGCGTACGCATCGGCATCGCCAGGTTCGCGATCTCCCAGTTGAAACAATGTCCCAGATGCATCTGCAACTTACGCCCCTGGTCAAAATAATGATCGAGCAACCCGGGATTGTCGAGGACAAAATGCTTTTCCAGCCATCGCGTGCTGGCCGACAACAGCTTGATGGTCTCGATAAAGTTATCGGTGAAATTCCGATAGAACCGCTTTGCGATGATCAGCCGTTCGTCATCGGTTTTGCCGGGAAAAGCGATCCGCAGATTGGAGAGTACCACCGCCCGGCGGTATTTGATCA
>DASZOW010000298.1:0-2125 GCA_035550615.1 Puia sp. | reverse complement strand
CTGGACCGGCATCGGCTTTTTTTTTACCGGATGGAGCCTTATTATGAGGATGGGCATGGCCGGTTGTTTATCCATGCGGGATTTGCTTCCATGCATGGCCCGGGGGCGGAACATTATGCCAGCAATTTTTTCTGGGACCGGACGCTTTGGGAGACAGCGCTGGCGGTGGATGACCGCATACCGCGGTATAGCCCTTTCTTCCCCAAACGCCTCCTGCTTTATGATGAGATCTATATCGGCCATACGCCGACGACCAATTATGGTTCTGACATCCCGATGCATCGGTGCAATATATGGAACGTGGATACAGGCGCCGCCTTTACCGGGAAGGTGACGGTCATGGACATAGAAACCAAAAAATTCGCGCAAAGCGATATCGTACAGCAATTATATCCTGGGGAGTCCGGGAGGAATAAATAAAACTTTTAAGGAATGAATACCTTTGATCTTATCTATCCCGAACAGTCTACTATCCGCTATAAGACGATGATCTTCCCCGACGGACAGCCGCACGTTAAAATCGATGTACAGCAGGCGGCAAAGCTGGAAAAGAAGGCGCCACTGCGAATTTTTAGCCGGCTAAACAATGCCAACGACCTGCTGATGGCCTTGCTGATAAAGAACTCCCTGGATTATATGGAATTCGAACATGTGGAATTGCATGTTTCCTATCTGCTGGCTGCCCGGATGGACAGGGTAATGCTCGATGGCGAGCCTTTTTCCTTAAAGGTGGTGTCTGCAATGTTAAACCAGGCCGGGTTTAAAAAAGTCCTGGTCTTTGACCCACACTCTGAAGTGTCGACGGCGTTGATTGATCGCTGTTATTCCGTGACGAATCATGCCTTTGTAAGCGATGCCCTTAGCGATTATGCCTGTACTCATCCTGGGGAGGAGGCTTGCCTGGTCTCACCTGATGCAGGTGCATTGAAAAAGATCCACAAGTTGGCCCAGTTCCTGGGCATCGGAAATGTAGTAGAATGCATGAAGGAAAGGGATGTCCGGACAGGGGCATTGACCAATTTCAAAACCATGGCGGATGGACTTCATGGCCAGACCTGCTTTATCGTTGACGATATCTGCGATGGCGGCGGAACTTTTTCCGGTACCGCAAAGATGTTGAAAGAGAAAGGGGCAGGAAAGGTCAATCTGATCGTCAGCCACGGCATCTTCAGTAGAGGGCCTGTGATCGAGTACGTTGATAAGATCTATACGACCGACTCTTATAAAAAGGTTGAGGGGGTGACTTGTCTGCCGGTTAGCAGATATATGACGGGTAGCCTATAACATGAAGCGTACACTCGCCAATTCCCTGCCAACCTGCTGAACGCCTTTAAGGATCCGATTCGCCTGTTTGGGGGAGGGCTTTTTCAGTCCTTTGCCCCGGCTCGTAGCGCTAGGACCGGTCCACCAGCTTCCAGTTCGACTCGTTATAGCGGTCCCCGATATTGGGATATTCCTTCAACAATTTATCGATGTCGTCGAAGTCCTTTTGAGTAAAAGTGACGTTTAGCGCATCGACATTTTCGACCAGGTATTTCCGTCGTTTGGTGCCGGGAATGGGGATGATATCCGGGCCTTGCGCCAGGACCCATGCGAGGGCCAGCTGGGCGGGTGTGCAGCCTTTCGCCTCGGCGATCCCGGCGAACCCGGCGGTGAGCTTCCGATTGTTGTCCGCATGTTCGGGCTGATAGCGGGGCAGGCCTTTGCGGAAATCGGTGGCGCCAAGGCTGGAGACATCGAGGGTATTGGTCATCAGGCCGCGGGCCAGCGGGCTAAAGGGTATCAGCGAAATCCCGAGCTCCCTGCATACCGGCAGAACGGATGTTTCGACATCGCGCGTCAACAGCGAGTATTCGCTTTGGAGGGCGCTGATGGGATGGACGGCGTGTGCGCGGCGGATAGAATTCGGCGAAGCTTCGGACAGACCCAGATAGCGGACCTTGCCTTGCGTGACCAGTTCTGCCATGGCGCCGACAGTCTCTTCGATCGGCACATTGGGGTCGACACGATGGGCGTAATAGAGATCGATGGTATCGGTCGTCAGCCGGCGGAGACTGGCTTCCACGGCTTTTTTCAGGTATGCCGGCGAAGCGTCGAAACCGCCCATTTTGCCGGCGGCATACCC
>DASZOW010000297.1:0-3171 GCA_035550615.1 Puia sp. | reverse complement strand
TTGAGAAACCAGACTTCCGCATTCGATGGCAGAAAACGCCGGTATAGCAGCTTGACCGCCGATTGGAGCCAGCCTTTGGAGGAAAAAGTATAGCCGAGGCCCGTGACAACGCTGATGGCCGGGATATGCGTGCGGGCGGCGGCAAGCGATCCAAAGAGGTTGGGTTTGATGGTATAATGGAAGATCAGATGCGGGCGGATGGTGCGGTAGTGATGCCGCAGTTCGTGGTAGAGCTTCATGTCGGCCAATGGCGAGATCGTTTTGGCGCGGAGATGAGAAAGCTCGATATAGGTGAGGCCGCGGAGATCTTCGAATTTAGCGGTGTAGGCGTCGCGCGGCGCCAGCACGAAAATGGAGAAACCTTGTTTTAGCAGTCTTTCAATAAGATAAAGCCTGAATTTGTAGATACTCCAACTGGTATTCGCTACAAAGGCAATTCTTTGTTTTGACGGCATAGCCGGCAAAGTACGGAAAAATGGGGAATAGCCGGCGGGGAGACCGAGCGGGAATTTCGACAAAAAGCGGCGGATTGGCAGAGGGTTCGTACTTTTGCGGCTTAATTATGGAAATAACCGTCAAAACAGCCGAGCAACTGCGTCTTACCGCGGAGGAGTTCGGCTTGATCCAACAGAAGCTCGGCCGTACGCCCAATTTTACGGAATTGTGCGCCTTCAGCGCTATGTGGAGTGAACACTGTAGCTATAAGAACTCGATCAAGTGGCTGAAGACCCTGCCCCGCGAAGGGAAGAAGATGCTGGTGGCTGCGGGAGAAGAAAATGCCGGATTGATGGATATCGGCAATGGGTATGGGGTCGTGTTCAAGATCGAGTCCCATAATCATCCGTCGGCGCTGGAGCCGTTTCAGGGTGCGGCCACGGGAGTAGGCGGTATCCATAGGGATATCTTTACCATGGGCGCAAGGCCGATCGCCTCGCTGAATTCGCTGCGTTTCGGCAATCTCAGGGAAGCGAAGACACAGCATCTGCTCTCCGGCGTCGTACATGGCATCGGGCATTATGGGAATTGTTTCGGCGTGCCTACCGTGGGCGGTGAGATCTATTTCGAAGACTGTTATCATACCAATCCGCTGGTGAATGCCATGAGCGTGGGCATCCTGAAAAATGGCGAGACAATCTCGGCGACGGCCAAGGGGAGGGGGAATCCAGTGATCTTTGTCGGCAGCGCCACGGGTAAGGATGGGATCGGCGGCGCCAGCTTTGCCTCCGCGAATATCACCGGTGAATCCACCAGGGAGCTGCCGGCGGTACAGGTGGGCGATCCTTTCCAGGAAAAGAAATTGCTCGAAGCCTGCCTGGAAGTCATCAAGACCGGCGTTGTCGTGGGGATGCAGGATATGGGTGCGGCGGGGATCATTTGCTCCACCGCCGAGATGAGCGCCAAGGGCGAGGTCGGCATGCGGATCGATCTCGATAAGGTGCCCGTCCGGCAGCAGAATATGAAGGCCTGGGAGCTGCTGTTGAGCGAAAGCCAGGAGCGGATGCTGATGGTCGTAGAAAAGGGCAAGGAAGCCGCCGTGGTGGCGATCTTTGAGAAATGGGATCTGCCGGCGGCGACCATCGGAGAAGTCACTGAGGACGGGATCCTGAATTTCTATATGCACGGACAGCTGGAAGCGTCGATACCGGCGCATGAGCTGGTGCTCGGGGGCGGAGCGCCGCAGTACGACCGGCCCTATAGCGAACCGGGCTATCTTCAGAAGATACGAGCGTTCGATGCTTCGGCTGTGAAGGCGCCCGGCGATTTGCGCGGGGTGGCCGAGAAACTGGTTTCCTTACCCAATATAGCTTCCAAGAAATGGGTAGCCGTACAATACGATAGCACGGTAGGGGCCGCCAACACGTCGACCAATGAACCGAGCGATGCGGCGGTAGTATTGGCGCGCGGTACGGGGAAGGCCCTCGCGGTAACGACCGATTGCAACAGCCGGTATGTTTTTGCCGATCCATATAAGGGCGCGATGATCGCGGTGGCCGAAGCCGCCCGGAATATCGTATGCAGTGGTGGCCAGCCGTTGGGCGTAACCAACTGTCTGAATTTCGGGAATCCGTACAACCCCGAGGTATATTATCAGTTCGTCCATGCGATCAAAGGGATGGGCGATGCCTGTCGCCGGTTCGATACCCCGGTCACCGGCGGGAATGTCAGCTTTTACAATCAGAATCCTGACGGCGCCGTGTATCCGACGCCGACCATCGGGATGGTAGGAGTATTGGAGAACATTGCAGACAAGATGACCCTGGACTTCAAGAACGAGGGCGATCTCATCTTTTTATTGGGAGTAAGCCGCGATGATATCGGTTCATCCGAATATGTACATAAGATATTAGGTATAGAATATAGTCCGGCGCCTTACTTCGATCTGGAAGAAGAATATGCTTTACAGCAGAAGGTAGCGGGGCTGATCGCTAAAAAACTGGTGGTTTCCGCGCACGATGTCAGCGAAGGCGGGCTCTTCATTACGTTAGCGGAGAGCGCTTTCCCGCATGGGCTGGGATTCGAGGTTTCTGCCAAGGCTAAACGTGCGGATGCGTACTGGTTTGGCGAATCACAGAGCCGGGTAGTCGTAAGCGTGGCGCGCGATAAAGCCGCCGCCTTCAGGACAGCATTGGGCGGGTTCCCTGCCGAAGAGCTTGGCGTGGTGACCGGTGGCGGGTTCAAGGTCAATGGAGCCAACTGGGGCCGCGTCGAAGAATGGAAGGAAAAGTATGATACCGCGTTGGAAAAATATATGGATCAGCTGGTAGAAATGGAATAATATGGCAGAATATATAGTCGTCACGGGAGCGGCGGGATTTATCGGCAGTTGTCTCGCGGGTTTACTGAACCGGCGGGGATTTACGAACCTGATCCTGGTGGATGAGTTCCAGACAGCCGGCAAGACGCCTAATTTGAAAGGAAAAGTATTTGCCGAAAAGATAGAGCGGGATGTTTTTTTTAGCTGGCTGGCGGAACGGCGGCCGAAGATCACCGGGTTTTATCATATCGGCGCGCGTACCGATACCACCGAATTCGATTATTCCGTGCATGAGCGACTGAATGTCGAATATTCGAAACAGGTATGGAAATATTGCACGGCAAATGACGTCCCGCTGGTCTATGCCTCTTCCGCGGCGACATACGGAGCGGGGGAGAAGGGATATGACGACCGGC
>DASZOW010000296.1:0-4890 GCA_035550615.1 Puia sp. | reverse complement strand
CGTGGCCAGGTTAGAACGCGGCGTTCTGCCGATCGGCTTTTGATCCACGACCACCAGCCGCCGGATCGATTCCAGACCCGCCACGATCGTCCCCTCTGCCGTCGGCGCCGCCTCTTCCTGCAGCGCATCTTCGGCCGCGGTCCCCTCGCCAACTTCCAGCGAAGCGCCTAGCCTGCCAGCCACCAGGCTCACCAAAGCATGACTCACGAGACTCGATTTGCCCGATCCCGAGACACCCGTCACGGAAGTCAGCACGCCCAGCGGAAACTCAACCCGCAGCCTGTCGAGGTTATTGATCGACACATCAGCCAGCTTTAACCAGCCGCGTGGCTGTCGATATGCAGTCTTATCCAACCCGAACTCGCCAAACACAAAAGTCCTCGTACGCGACTCGGCAACCTTGCGAAGCCCATCCAGAGGGCCGCTGTATAGGATCTCACCTCCATGCTCGCCCGCATCCGGTCCTACGTCTATGACCCAGTCGGCGTGTCTGATGATCTCGATCTCGTGCTCGACCACAAAAAGTGAATTGCCCGAAGTCTTCAATTTGTCCAGGGCCCGCAGCAAGGCTTCCGTGTCAGATGGATGCAGGCCGGCAGACGGCTCGTCCAGCACATATACAACCCCGAACAGGTTGCTATACACTTGCGTCGCCAGCCTCAGCCTTTGCAGTTCACCCGGTGACAACGTCGGCGTACTTCGCTCCAGCGTCAGATAGCCGAGCCCAAGGTCCAGCAGGACATGCAAGCGGGCAACCATATCCCTTGCGATCCGCTGAGCAACGATCGCCTTTTCGTCCGAAAGCCGCGCCCCGGCCCCCGCCACTGCTCCTCTCTCGTCCGACCTGCGCACCCCGGCCCCCGCTGCCGCCCCCGGCCCCTCCAACCTCCGCACTCCGGACCCATCTCCCGAATCCGCGTAACGCTCGAACATAACCGCCAACCGCTTCAACGGCAGCCTGGACATCTCGGCACTGTCGACACCCGCAAACTTCACCGCCAAGGACTCGGGTCGAAGCCGCTTGCCATGGCAGGTCGGGCAAGCCGCGCTGATCATATATTGCGACACGCGCTTTTTCATCATCGCGCTCTGCGTATTCGCAAAGGTGTGCAGCACATAACGCCGCGCACCGGTAAAAGTCCCCATATAGCCGGGTTCTATCTTTTGTTTGATAGCCTGCTTCACCTCCTGCCGCGTAAAACCCGGATATACCGGCACGGTTGGCGTCTCCTCGGTAAACAGGATCCAGTCGCGGTCTTTTTTGGGAAGATCCCGCCAGGGAATGTCGACATTATAGCCCAGGGTCGTCAGGATGTCGCGAAGATTTTGTCCCTGCCAGGCCAGCGGCCATGCGGCGATGGCCTTCTCCCGGATGGTCAGCGAATCGTCCGGCACCATCGATTGTTCCGTGACCTCATATACCTTGCCGAGGCCATGGCAGGTCGGACACGCGCCCTCAGGCGTATTGGGCGAAAATCCTTCCGCATAGACGATACCCTGTCCTTTAGGGTAGTCGCCTGCCCGTGAATACAACATCCGCAATAAATTGGAGATGGTCGTCACCGACCCCACGGAGCTCCGGGTCGAGACCCCGCCTTTATGCTGTTGCAAAGCTACCGCCGGCGGCAGTCCTTCTATGGCGTCTACCTGCGGTACCGGCATTTGATGAAAAAGCCGCCGGGTATAAGGCGACACCGATTCCAGGTACCGGCGCTGCGCCTCGGCATAGAGCGTCCCAAACGCAAGCGACGATTTCCCCGACCCCGAAACGCCGGTGAAGACCACCAGCGCATCCCGCGGGATCTTCAGACTGACATTTTTCAAATTGTGCTCCCGGGCGCCCCGGATATGTACAAATGCCTTTTCGGCGTCGGATGCATGTGACATAACCCAAATATCGCAAATCCAATACCGGCCGCGTCCCTGGAGTCGAAGCGCCGGCCGTATGGTCCGGCAACAGTCCGTATGGTCCGGCAAAAATCCATAAGGCGCCGAGCGCCGGACCTAACCAGCTAAAAAATTATGACCGGAAAAAAATTTTATCTATTTTGACAACTATGGCAATCGGCTTTACCCCTAACTACACCCAGGACCTCGGTCTCGACGGACTTACCCATGGTCAATTTCTGGCAGCCTGCATTACTGCCGCCAACTCCCTCGATTGGGATATTCGTTACATCAGCGATTCCGGTATCATCGCACTCACCGGGAAAAAGATGTTCAGACGAAAACAAAAATTCAGCGTCCGCATCGAAAACGATATAGCTACAATAAGGAGCGAGTCCACGGGTAACGAAATGGTGGACTGGGGTCGGAACAGAAAGAATGTAGAGCAGTTTATCGCCCGGACCGCCGAACTCAAAAACAGCATGTCTCCCTCCCAAATGGACCGAACATACGAGGAACTGAAGCCAGGGCTCGTTCCCCGGGAAAACGACGTGCTAAGCCAGCCGCCCCCTACGGCCAAACAGCAATGGAGCAATTTCTTTTCCTTGTTCATTCCCCGGAAAGACTATTTTATTACGCCACTATTGGTTGACCTCAACATTGCCATCTTCATCCTGATGACCCACGGGGGCGCCAGCCCCTTCAGCCCGGATATCCAAACCCTGTTGAATTGGGGCGCCAACGTCCGGTCCCTGACTTTGAACGGCCAGTGGTGGCGCATCATTACCTGCTGTTTTGTACACATCGGGGTAATCCATCTCTTGCTGAATATGTACGCCTTGCTATACATCGGGTTACTGCTGGAGCCTCAGCTTGGCCGGCGTCGCTTTGCAAGCGCCTATCTGCTTACAGGCATCATGGCGAGTGTGGCAAGTCTCTTTTGGCATGAAAATACTGTAAGTGCGGGTGCTTCGGGCGCCATCTTCGGCATGTATGGCGTATTCCTTGCCCTGCTGACCACAAATATCATTGAAAAGACCGCACGAAATACGCTCCTGATCAGTATTGGCATCTTTGTCGGCTATAACCTCCTTAACGGTACGCACGGGAATGTCGACAATTCCGCCCATGTCGGTGGCCTGGTCAGCGGTATTATCATAGGATACCTCTATTATCCCGGCCTGCGCAATCCCCGAAGGCCGGCCCTCCTGTATTCCACAATTGCGGTGGCCATGCTATTGGTCGTGGCGACCTCGATGTTCGCCTTTAAAAACATCCCGAATGACTATGGAATATATGAACGGGACATGCATGCATTTGCCGGTTATGAAGAGCAAGCCCTTGACATCGTCCGCGACTTAAAGAATCATCCGTCCAGGGATGTCCAAATCCATGCCATCAACGACAGCGGCGTATACTATTGGCGCCAATGCCTCCGCGTGCTCGATGACGCCGGCCAGTTGAAGGTGTCGACCGAGGCAAAAAAACGCACAGCCTGCCTCATCCGTTATTGCAACCTCAGGATCCGGAGCTATCGATACTTCTCCAATACGATCGCCGGCGCGCCTGCCGTCAACGACTCCATGACCTATTATAACACCCAGGTCTCTGATCTCATGGATAGTCTAAAGAACGGGAGCTATTAAGCGCCCGAAAATTAGCCTACTGCGCCGTCCACCCATTATCCTTCTCATTGGCATCCATAAAGATGCCGCCGTCCAGCTTCAACGAGCGAACCGCCTGCCTGGCCTTGACCGTTACAGTGATCTCCTTCTGATTGTGCTCCCAAACCCCGGGCGTCTGGTGGAACGTCTCGGTCGACCCGTCCTCGTACGTGGCCACCACATCAAAGGGTACTGCAAACCCACCCACATTCGTTATCTGCAGCGTATACCGTTTCCCCGCCACATCCACCTTAGCCAGGTCCAGATCGATATAAGAAGGCGTATAGAACCAATTGTAGAAGAACCACGTGAGATCGTGGCCCGAACCCTTCTCCATCGAATAGAAATAATCCCACGGAATAGGGTGTTTGCCGTTCCAGTTGTTCATATAGTTGTGCAAGCCCTTCTTGAATCGCTTATCCCCGAGCAGGTCCTTTAAAGCCAGATAGCTCAACGACGGCTTGCCATACGCATTATTCCCGGGCCCGAAAGTGACGTCAGGGCTGGGGGTAATTATGGGGTTCTCTTTTTCATGCGGACCGTGGATCCACCGGGCCACCCGAAACTTCTTATAAAAATCATCCGCCGACTTTTGCCCCCTTTCCGAGATGCCGATGAGGTATTCCCACGTCGTCGCCCAACCTTCGTCCATAAAGGCATACCGGCTCTCATTGGTTCCCATATAAAAGGGAAAGTAAGTATGGGCCTGTTCATGATCCTGCACCAGCTCCGCAAACACCAGGTCGGATGTGTGGCTGTCATTCATCATCATCGGGTATTCCATATCCGCAAAACCCTGGAAGGCCGTCGATTTCGGGTAGGGATAAGCGATGCCCGGCCAGTTGTTCGAAAACCAGGCCAACGAATATCTGCCGAATTGCACGGAATGATGAAAGTCCTGTGATGAGTCCGCAAAGGCAGCCTGCATGCTTACCCGCCGCTGCGTCTTATTATCCACAACAACGCTCCCCGCATCCCAGTCGTAATGGTCGCTGACCCCTAAAGCCACATCGCTCACATTTGTCGCCGTCCATTTCCAGGTATTGGCGGCGTTCTGCGTGGTAACCTTTTTATCGGCCATCTCCTGCGCAGTAGCCACATGGATCGTAGAGTCACTCGTCATCGACCGGGCCAACCGCTCCGCGAATTCCGGCTGCAGCACCTCCGTAGGATTTTGCAGCACCCCCGTGGACCAGACCACAAAATTGGCCGGGACTGTGACGTTCAGCTCATAGTCGTTAAAATCATTGTAGAACTCCAAAGCGCCCGTATGCGGTTGCGTGTCCCATCCCTGGTAATCGTCATACACCGATACCCGCGGGTAGGAATAAGCGACATA
>DASZOW010000295.1:0-7957 GCA_035550615.1 Puia sp. | reverse complement strand
CGGATGCTGCTGGCCACAGGCAATGCTCGGTACACAGATGTCCTGGAACAGGCGCTCTACAACAGCGTTCTTTCCGGGGTAAGCCTGGATGGCAATCGCTATTTCTATACAAATCCGTTACGCGCCTCCCGTAATTTTCCTTACACCCTGCGCTGGGCCGGCGGTCGCAAGGAATACATTTCTCTATCGAACTGTTGCCCCCCCAATCTAGCCAGAACGATCGCCGAAGTGGCAGACTATATGTATTGCGTCAACGACAAAGGCCTCTGGTTGAATCTCTATGGCGGCAACACCCTCAAAACCCGGCTGGCGGCCGGACGCATTCATCTCGAAGAAGAAACGGAATATCCCTGGAACGGCAAGGTGACGCTCACCGTTCATGAGGCTCCGGCAAAAGCGGTTTCGGTTTTCCTCCGTATCCCCGGCTGGTGTCATGGCGCCGGCTTGCAAGTTAATGGGCGGACAGCGCCCCTGTCCCCGGTCAATGGATACGCCGAGCTCCATCGGACCTGGAAAACCGGTGATGTCATCACATTGAACCTTCCCATGCCAGCTGTATTGATCGAATCGAATCCGCTCGTGGAAGAGACACGCGGACAGATAGCCGTGCGCCGCGGACCGGTGGTATATTGCCTCGAGTCGCCTGATCTGGCTGCCGGGGAAACGGTCGGCCAGGTCGCAATACCCGCCACGGCAGTCTTTCACCCGACGCCGATGATGATCGGGAACAGCCATTTCGAAGCCTTGACAGGCAACGCCATGCTACTACCTGCAAGCAATGGCCGGCTCTACCAGGAGTTGTCCAAAACTCCACCCAAAACAATTTCGATAAAGCTAATCCCCTATTATGCCTGGGCTAACCGCGGACCGTCCGATATGTCGGTCTGGCTGGACCTCGTACGTTGACATCACGAGCGCTTCCAGGGCCCGCTTCGGCCTATGACCATTTGTACACCTCCGGGTTCGCAACCTCCATATACAGGTCGGGGTTGGCTATGGGCTTCCAGCCAAACTTTCGGTATAGCTCATGCGCATCGCGCGTCAGCAGGATCCACCGGCGCAACCCTTGCAGCTCGGGGTGATCCATGATTGCCTCCATTAACCGTTTGGACAGTCCTTTCCCCCGGTGCTCAGGGATGACGAACACATCTCCCAGATATGCAATGGTGGCGTAATCGGAGATAACGCGGGCGAACCCGACCTGCCGGTCACCATGATAAACGCCGAAACAAAGCGAATTCTCCACCGAGCGTTGAACAACTGCAAAAGGAATGTTAAGACACCAATAGGCTTGCGTGGACAAATAATCGTGGATAAAGGACAGATCGAGTCGATGCCTGTCTGTCGAAACGATGTAGCCGTCGTTGATTGGTTGCATAGAGTAAAATTATTAATTATCTTGCTGTTGTGTTTGCCGGAACAAAAAAGATCCTGTTAGTCCTGATCGTATGCATTTTGTGTAAGGTTGGCGTCGGGCAGACCAGGGCGATCACCGGGACCATCCTGGACTCGCTATCTCGCCTACCCGTCGTGGGCGCCACCGTCAGCACGGCAAACGGTCACAGAGGCGTATTGACCGATGCATCAGGCCATTTCCGGATCAGCACCGACAAAACGAAGATCGTGATCTCCGCCACCGGCTATCAGACGCTGACCGTAAAGGCGCAAGACGAACCCCTGACGATCCTGCTTACGAAAAGCTTTACCATCCTGCAAGACGTCGTCGTCAAAAGCAAACGAGGCAGATACCGTAACAGGCACAACCCTGCCGTAGAGCTGATCCGCAAGGTCATCGCTAATAAAGAAAAGAACGGCCCCGCCGCAGAGCCGTACACCAGCTATCGGGAATATGAAAAGACGCGCCTCCTGATGGATAATATCCCTAAGATCCTCATCAATAATTTCCTGATCAAAAAATATCATTTCCTTTTTGACAATCGGGACTCCACCATCGTCCCCGGCAAATCGCTGATCCCTGTCTATATCGAAGAAGTATCTTCGCAACGCTTTTTCCGCAAAAAGCCCGCCGCGGACAAAAAGGTGGTATTAGGTCATAAAAGCGTAGACTACGGCGAATTCCTGGACATGAAGGGCATCAGTGGCGTCATTAACCGCCTTTATGAAGACATCGATATCTATGATAATACGATCCAGGCCTTTACGATGCAGTTTGTGAGCCCCGTGGCCGATATGGCGCCGGCATTCTACATGTATTTTATCCACGATACCATCGAGGAGAATGGCGTCAAGCTGGTGGAACTGTATTTTACCCCGCGAAACCCGGAAGACCTGCTTTTCCGTGGGTCACTCTACATTACGCTGGATGGGAGCTATGCCATTAGAAAAGCGGAGCTGGGTGTCAGCAAACATATCAACCTGAACTACGTCCGGGAATTCAAGGTCACGCAGGACTTCGCCAAAGGCCCTCGCGACCATTACCATCTCGCCAGCTCCGATATGATCGCGCTGCTCGCTCCTTTTCCCCGGGCTATGGGTATGGTGGGCGAACGGACCGTCAGGATAGACCAATACAGCAATCTGCCCCTTTCTGCGGTGGCCTTCAACGGACCGGAGGTCGACAGCCTTCATCAGGTGGACGGACGTACCGACAGTTTTTGGGTCGCAGGCCGGCCAACGCCATTGACCCGAACAGAGGTCAAAACCTACGCCAATACCGACAGCCTCGTAAAGATGAAGTCCTATCACCGGCTGATGGATTATGCGACCGCCTTTACCGCAGGTTATAAATCGGTGGGAAAGATGGATGTCGGGCCCATCGGGAGCTTCTACACGTTTAACCCGATAGAAGGAACCCGGCTCAAATTAGGCGGCAGGACTACGACGCGATTGAACACGCACATCTACGGAGAATCCTATCTGGCGTATGGGACCAAAGACCACCGCTGGAAATATTTCGGCAGCGCCACCTATGCGTTCAACAATAAATCCATCTACACGTTCCCGCTACATTATATTCAGGTTAGTTATCTGAACGACGCGCGGGCGCTGGGCCAGGAGAATGCCTTCGCAGTGGCGAATAATTTCTTTACTTCCTTTAGCCACGGAGATAATTCCAAATGGTTATACAACCAAATCCTTCGGCTGACGTATATCCATGAATTCAACAGCCATTTCTCCTATACGCTCGGGATGAAATACTGGCAACAGCAGCCCACGGGATCGCTGCATTACATTTATAAGACCGTGACCGACCAGGCGGATACGGTGGCAAAGCTGACCACCGGCGAGCTGTCGGCCTCCATCCGTTGGGCGCCGCATGAACAGTTCTTGCAAAACAAGGCGGGGCGGGTCAATATTATCAACAGATACCCGATCATTACCCTTCAGTATGGCAAGGGGATCCAAGGCATGTTCGGTGGACAATACAATTACTATGCCCTGCATCTGAACCTCTACAAACGCTGTTATATCTCGCCTTTCGGCTATTCCGACGTCACGCTCGATGCGGGATGGCTGGGCGGCAACCTGCCCTTTCCCCTCCTCGTGATCCATCCCGGCAACCCCTCTTATTTCTACAGCCAGACGGCCTATAACATGATGAATGTAGGCGAGTTCGTGAGCGACCATTATGCCGGTCTGGATATCGACCATTTCTTCAATGGCTTTTTCCTCAACAAGATACCCGGCCTCAAACGCCTTCGCCTTCGCGAAGTGGTGGCGGGCAAGATCCTTTACGGCGGCCTTCGCGACGAGAACAACCCCGCCCTGAATCCGGCCCAGATGAAACTCCCCCTGACCAACGGCGTCCTATCCACCTACTCCCTCGGCGCAAAACCCTACATCGAGGCGAGCGTCGGCCTCTACAACATCTTTACGATCTTCCGCCTCGACCTCGTAAAACGCTTCACCTATCTCGACCACCCCAACACCAGCGGCGTCGGCCTCCGCATCAGCTCCAATTTTAACTTCTAACCTCCACTATCATCGGCTCAGCAGCCGCACAGGCCCCAGTAGCCCCGCAGGAAGCAGCCGTCCATCCAAATGCAAAGGCGCGGTCGTCCAGGTATGTCGCCGGCCTTCAGGAAGATGCTGATCGCCGGTAAGCCGGTTATTCCACGTATTGGTCACCGTAATACGCAGGGTGTTGGCTCCCTTACGAATATTTTTGCTCACATCGATCAGATTGCCGGTCCAATCCGTACCACAGTCGACGCCATTCAGCGTCACGGTTGCGATATCATGAAGCGACCCAAGATCGAGCTTGACGCTTAGCGCCCTCCTGCTCCACTCAAAGGTCTGTGTATACACGGCAGGACCCGAATAATAATGAATGGCCGAATCACTCATCGAACTCCAATCCAACAGCGTATCGAAACGCACCGGCGCCGCAGGCCCGCCAAACGCCGTATCGAACTGCACCGTCCAGGCTCCCGTAAGGGTATGGACATCCCTCCACTCCGGGGCACTTTCTCCTCCCCCCTCACCATGCGCCGGCCGGCGAAAAACGATAAAAGCAGAACCATGCGCCGGAAGTGAGAACGACACCTTCGTATATCCGCCATCGGTATGCCAGCCATCCAGCGTCTCGATCTCCCCGGTCAGCGGATCCCAGCGCTCAGGCGCCCGGCCCACGGTACGAAACGAGAATACGCCATGCCGTGCCCAATCGGCCTGGTTGGCGACAAAATAGATATCCTCATCAGCCGCTGTACGATGAGCATAGACGATCTGCGCCGGATTGCCGCCTGTATTATCGGCGACATGCTGAAAATAGCTCTCGTCATGACTAAACATGAAATCACGGCCAATGCCAAGCGCATCCAGCGTCGCCGCCCGCCACGGCCCCCGGATCACCCGCCCCTTGCCGATATGCACCATCTCGCTGGAACCGGCCAGCAGCCGTGCAAAAACCGCCCGAACAATACTGTCCCCGCCAAAACTATGTTCAAGGGTATTGGAATGATAACGCGTAGCAGGATCTATAAGGACCGTGGCGCCCGCCCGAACCAACTCCAGCAGTCGGCGCGCTACAGCGGCACTGACCCCACCTGCATCGGGATTCATCGCCGTCGCCGCCGGCCACACCAGCAAAGCATACGAAGCGCCGCCGGGCAGCTCGATCCGGCCATCATGCACTGTAGCAAGCCGCAGCAACGCATCGGGGTTAAAACTATCGAAAGCATATCCATGCAAAGGATCGAGCCAGTCGGCCGGATCGGCCATATTCGCGCTATGTGTTACTCCATTGGGCTTCTTGGTCGTCGGCTCGCCGGCATTCGCCAATCTTTTTTTCTCACTCGCCACCCGCTCGGGTCCAAAAAGTCCGGGCAAGGTCGGCACCAGTACCGGCGGCAACACCGCACGCCGCGGTATTTCTTCCCCCGTAAACACGGCTATATCGGCTACTGGCCTGCCCTGCTGCAATAGCCATTGGCAACGCCGGGCATAATCGACCCAGGTCCCCGCCTGCGGCCACCAGGTCTGATCGCGCTGCAAAAAGGTTCCCACCCCGCCAAGGGTCATCCCCGGCTTACGATCCATCCAGGGATTATGCACGAAAACATGAAAGACCATCCTATTGATCCCCAGCGCATAATTGCGATCCTGCAAGGTTTTGAGCATCGCAGGTGACTCGTCCCAAGCCTCACGCAGCTCGGTGAACGCCTCGGCCTGTACGATCGGCTTACCATATACATGCGCACCGGAAATGGCATCGAGCATATCATTGGGCTTGTCATGCGTAGGGCTCCGAAGCCAGAATTCGCCCATGGGGATATCGGCTTCGCTGAAATGATACATCCCATCGCTCGTAAAGGTCGGCGCCACGCATTCCGCGCTGAACCGACACCCATGTTCATGCGCCAACTTAGCAAGCGTTGCATAAAACTCATCGTGAAGCAGCTCGGCGATGGTCTGGCGGATATCATGCAGGAAACGTTCGCTGCTGTCTGCCGATCCTATAGGCACCCCGGTCATCGCCGGCAACCAATGGAGGAGATCATAGCCCCGGCGGCGTCTGAATTCCTCGCGGAACACTGGCGACCAGTTCTGACTGCCGCATTCCCAGCTATCCACATGAAAGATCTTTAACACCCGGCCGGCCAGCTCCGGTCCCACCTGCCGGATCGCCTCTCCAAACCAATGATCGAATTGCAGTTTTATGGCTTCGGGATTGTACTTATCGCATTCGAGACCACGGCCACCACCGCCGGTAACATTTTCATGACCGGTAGACGTATGCCCGATCCGGAGGATCGTCCAGTGACCAGCCGGCGCCTTCCAGCTCAGATGACCGCTCCTGTCCATCCGCCCGGTGAGATCGACGATAGTCCGCGGGTCGACACACAAAGAGTCGGGTAACGATAAAGAACTGGATGGCTTACTCACCCGCCAGATCTCACCGGTCTTTCCCTCGAACTGGTAAACAGTCGGGGTAGGCGAAAGCTCGATACCGCTGAGCTTAAGGCTGGGTTTCCATTTGGCGGCGTCGAGATCCTCCGCTCCGGGCTCCGAACCGGTCTTGTCATAGACGAACCGGAAGTAACGGGCCGTGACTGCGGGAATCGTATGGGTGACATCGGCATCGCCATCTTCCCAGCCATGACGCGGGGACTGCAATCGACCGATATCCCGAAAATGTTCCCCGTCATTACTCACCTGTACCAGCAGCCGCTGTGCCTGATAGTTATTGACGGCATGGACAACGATCGTCCGGCAGGTAAAAGGTCTGGCGTAAGCATATTGTATCCACGCGGGCTCATCCGTCTTAAAGGATTCTTTATTGCCCGGTCGGACAAGAAACTGTGCATCGCCATGCGAAGAGGTCACGGTTGGAGTATCGGTAGTATACCACGACGCCGGCGTCGGAAAGGCCAGTACAGCGATGTCTTTGTAATAGTCTTCCAGCTTCGGCGGCTCGGGCAGATCGATCCCTGCCAAACGGCCGCCTTGAACCGTCGTGCGCGACCAGATGACCTTCTGCATGGAAAACGCCGGGGTGATCCACGGCCCGCCGGCAACGGCAAATCCATCACAGGCATGCATCGCCAGATGGAGACCCAGGCTATCGGCCGTCCGCATGGCATAACGCACCATCTCCCACCACCGGGGACTCAA
This sequence comes from Puia sp., assembly GCA_035550615.1. Classification (GTDB taxonomy): domain Bacteria; phylum Bacteroidota; class Bacteroidia; order Chitinophagales; family Chitinophagaceae; genus Puia. The sequence goes on along the minus strand of DASZOW010000295.1, from coordinate 880 downwards.
CTGCTGCGCCGTAGGCGTATAGATAGGCGGGTTGGCCGCACCGCTGATAGGCATCAGATAGGCGCCCCCGATGCCCGCACTCTTCATGGCCTGCAGATCCGCACGGATGCCATCTTTGGAAACACCCGCCTGCATCCAGTACCAAAAGACCCAGGGCCTCGCCGCAGCCGGCGGATCAAGAAACTCCCGGGTATCGAGCTGCGCCGAAACCATCAGGGGCATAAACAAAAAGGCCAACCCCTTAATCGACAGCCGTATAAATGATCGTATAGTCATGATCTTTTTCAAGCGTCATTTCATAACTCCCACCACCTAAATCACGGATAGCTGCGTCCTTGCATACTGGCCGCTTTTTACTCTTAAACCGCAACACACCTTCTCCGGCTACGGCATGGATCTGCAATTTCGAACGGCTGCAATATACCTTTATATTCCCATGAGGCGTGGGCACCTCCCCCTGCATCCACTGAAGGCCGCCCAACACGGGTTCCACGGTATAGCTCGTAAATCCCGCCGACTGCGGCCGCACCCCGAGATAATATTTACCCAACAGATAAAGCGGGCTCGCCCCCCACGCATGACATAGGCTCCGGCCAAAAGGCCGCCCATACATGGCATAGTGTTGCACTCCATGCTCGAGCGGATCATATTTTTCCCAGAACGACGTCGCGCCAAGCGACAACATCCCGCCCCAATAGTCTTTCATCTCGCTCAGCACGTGCTTCTGCTCGCCCATGGCGCACAACGCCTCCAGTTCATAGAAATGCATATAGGGCGTAGTGATCTGCTGTACACTGTCGTTCAACAGCACATGCGTTTTTATCGCTTCCTGCTGCCCGGGAGATAGATACCCAAAGAAGATCGCGAACATATTCGTATA
>DASZOW010000294.1:0-2341 GCA_035550615.1 Puia sp. | reverse complement strand
TGTCGACGTCTACCTGAAGAAATACGCCGATGCGGTGTCTCTCCTCAATTCATTGCCTGCGATGGGTTATGACCTGAACGCCAATTATGCCGATGCTTTTCTCCCTGCCAACAAGAATCGTAAAGAGTCCTTATTCGAGGTTCAGTTCCTGGGCGGTACCGGCACCGGCACTACGCCTGACCCGCTGTTATTTCATTTTTTGCCGCGCAGCACCAATACCTCGATGGTAACATCACTGGCCATCAACAATACAAGCACCGGTGGCTGGAATACACCTACACAGGATCTGATCAGCGCCTACGAGCCGGGTGATAAACGACTCGATGCATCCATCGGCATTGCAGAGGGCACCTATAACGCCAGCGATTATTTCACCTACTCCGCCATAAAGAGTGCGGTTGGCTATGCAGGACCGCCGGCCGGCAAGGTCGCTGTTCCGTACATAAAAAAATACGAGCATACACCGGATGCCGTTACCGGGTCTTCCGATGACTTCCCGATCTACCGCTACTCGGAAGCGCTACTCCTATTGGCCGAAGCATTGAACGAGCAGGGACAATCACCGCTGGCGCCATTAAATGCCGTAAGGGAGCGCGCCGGATTGCCTGATATAGTTATAACCGACCAAGCCATGCTGCGCGACACCATTTTACACGAAAGGCGTATCGAGCTTGCTTTCGAAAATAAAAGATGGCATGACCTGGTGCGTTCGGGGAAAGCCGTGAATGTAATGAACGCTTTTGGCGCGAATCTGAAAACGCAGGTCACGTATATACCGGCCGATGCTTATATTATAAATGAAAATAAGCTGCTGTATCCTTTGCCCGAGGCAGAGATCGGCTTGAATACGCAATTGACCCAAAATGCGGGGTACTAAAAATCTATTTTTCCCTTATGAAGCTGAACAGGCGTAAATTCTTACAGACCGGATCGATGGCCGTACTGGGTTATGCCATGGCAGGATACAAACCGGCGACTGCCGTGATAGAGGGGGTATCTGTCTTTAGTCTTGCTGAATTGAGCCGGAATTTTGCTCGTCCCCCGCGGAATGTCCGATCTTCCTGTTATTGGTGGTGGTTCAACGGCCTGGTGGATAAGGAAGGTATAACGCGTGACCTGGAAGAGTTTCATGCAAAGGGTATGGGAGAGGTGCTGCTGGTCAATTCGGCGGGAGGACTTGGCGGCGCGCAATTCCCCCAGGGCGCCCGGCTTTTTTCTGAAGAATGGAAGGCGCTTTACCGTCATGCCATGAGCGAGGCCAAACGGCTTGATATAGCCGTTGGTGTCAACCTTTGTTCGGGCTGGTGTATGGGCGGTCCCTGGATCAAACCGGAAGATTCGGGGAGATGGTATCTGCAGTCCGAACTGGATGTGGAAGGACCGCAGCTATTTTTGGGTCAATTGCCTTTGCCGGGCAATAGGGCCGGTTATGATAAGGTATTCAATCCCCCGGGCTATAAAACCTATATCGATCTGCCGCTGGCACAGCTGGATTACCGCGACACGGCGGTGGTGGCTATTCCTATCCGGAACGCACGTATCACCGGTCCACGCGCCGTCACGCTGGACGCGAAAACCAATCATCGTGACGCCAGCAATTTTATTATGGCCGTGGATGTGATGAAGCCGTTGCTGGAGCAGTGGCATAATGAGCCGGGTGATGAGCCGGTGCAGCTGCAGGAAGTTATCGACCTGACGGGTAAAATGGAGCAAGATGGTGGTTTGAGGTGGCAGGTGCCGCCCGGTAAGTGGAAGATCATCCGTACCGGAAGCCGTATGACGGGCTCCCGTCTAAGCATCGCCCAGCCGGAGGGAGATGGTCTTTCGGTGGACTGGTTCAATCGTCGCGGGGTCGAGCTGCAGTTTGAGCATTTGGGTAAGATGTTCATAGAAGAAGCCGCCAAGGTCGGCAACAAACCCAGCTATTTCTGTGATGACAGCTTTGAAGACGGGTTTCCCAACTGGACGGAGAACATACTTGAACAATTCAAAAAGTACCGCGGCTATGAAGCTACGCCGTATCTACCTGCGCTGTCAGGTTATATGATCGGCAGCGCCGCCGTCACGGATCGTTTTCTGAACGATTACCGCAAGACGTTGGGCGACTGTATGGCCGATGAGCATTACAAACGATTTGCAGACCTCTGTCATGAACACGGCATGCTGGTGCAAAATGAGGCTTCCGGTCCGAGTCGCTCGGGCACCATGTGTATGGATGGGCTTAAAAACCAGGGACGCAGCGATCTGCCGATGGGCGAGTTCTGGCTGGGTCCGCATCATGAGGATGAATCGACGCTCACCGATGACAAGCCGTATGGGACTTCACGTTTGGATAAAGGGC
>DASZOW010000293.1:0-3695 GCA_035550615.1 Puia sp. | reverse complement strand
ATCTAAGGACTTACATTCAGATGCGGCCGGGCAGGCGGCCGGCGTTTCCCCGAATGAACATCATCTTGCGCCATTTCCAGCAGGACGGCAATTTAAGCCGGGACATCAACGTTTAATTACATTATAATGTTTTGTCATGCGCAAGGGGTCTTGTAGTACGAGATAGTTTCCTATTTTTGCGCCGGTTACTAAGCATTCCCGGAGTGGTATCCCGGAGATACAAAATCAAATAACACGGATACAAAGATGAACTTTAAACTTACGCAAATGCCGGAAAGGCTGGCGAAGCCGCGGCAGGATGGAATTACGATGGTCATGGACAAAGGGCTGAGTATCGATGAGGCTAAAAATTTTTTGAGTGTTGCGCATCCGCATGTGGATATCGTCAAGCTGGGTTTTGGAACTTCCTTTGTGACACCGAATCTCCGGGAGAAGATCGAGGTATATAAATCATACGGACTGCCGGTGTATTTCGGCGGTACGCTTTTCGAGGCCTTCCTGATCCGGAATCAGTTCGAAGATTATATCTCCATTCTCAAGGATTATGGCATCGACCATGTCGAGGTGAGCGATGGCAGCATTACGATCCCGCATGCCGAGAAATGCGGATATATCGAGAAACTGACCAAGCATGGCACGGTGCTGAGCGAGGTCGGCAGCAAGGATGCCGCGCATATCATTCCGCCCTATAAATGGATCGAGCTGATGTCGGCCGAACTGAGCGCCGGAGCGTCCTATGTGATCGCCGAAGCCCGGGAAGCGGGTAATGTAGGCATTTACCGCGGCAGCGGAGAGGTACGGGAAGGGTTGGTACAGGAGATCCTGACGCAGATCCCTGCCGAAAAGATCCTTTGGGAAGCACCGCAGAAGGCACAGCAGCTGTATTTTATCGAATTGATCGGCTGCAACGTGAACCTGGGTAATATTGCACCTACTGAAGTGATCGCCATGGAGGCCATGCGGGTAGGTTTGCGTGGCGATACATTCCATCTGTTTTTGAATAAAGACGTGGCGCGATGAGACGATATGGGTTGATCGGTTATCCGCTGTCCCATTCTTTTTCACAGCGATATTTTACAGAGAAGTTCCATCGGGAAGGCATCTCCGACTGTTCGTACACCAATTTTCAGCTTTCTTCCATCGACGAATTGCCCGGTGTGCTCGCCGATCCCGAGCTATGCGGGCTCAATGTCACGATCCCTTACAAGCAGCAGGTCATCCGTTTCCTGGACGTGCTGAGCCCGGTGGTGGAAGCCATCGGGGCCTGTAACTGTATCCATATCCACGAGGGCGTCCGGACGGGGTATAATACCGATGTGGTGGGTTTCGAGAAGTCGCTGGTGAAGAAATTGGATGGTCATCATCGCCAGGCCCTGGTGCTTGGGACGGGTGGGGCAGCCAAGGCGGTGGAGTGGGTGTTGCAGCAATTGGGCATCCTCTACAGATCGGTGAGCCGTCGTCCGCGACCCGACACCGGCGATCTCGGTTATGAGGATCTCGATGCGCGTCTATTGGCTTCCTATACGCTGATCGTGAATACGACCCCGGTGGGAATGTATCCGAAGACGGAGGAATATCCGCCGTTGCCTTACAAGGCGCTGGGTCCGCGACATTATCTATACGATCTGATCTATAATCCGGCCAGGACGCTTTTTTTGCAAAAGGGCGAGGCCCGCGGCGCAATAGTCGAGAACGGGCATGAGATGCTGATGCTGCAGGCGGAGGAGAGTTGGAGAATATGGAACAGTTGAGACGGCAGCTACGACAGCAGCTTATTCATCACTTCTTTGGGAACGGCGGCGATTTTTTTCAGCTTGTAATCATAGCAGACCATACCGGTGCGGGCATTGGTCACCGGGAGCCATTTTGCGGGGGCATCGGGTGAGGCGGATGGCGCCTGTTTTTCCAATTTATAATACAGATCGAAACCGACGCGGGAGAACTCGCAGGCGGCAACGGAAGCTTTCAGGACATCGCCATAGAACAGCTCGCTTCTGAATTCGATGGTGACATCGGCCATGATCAGGCCGACGCCGGCGAGGTCGAGCTCTTTATAGCCATGATGGCCGAGGAACTGGACCCTGATCTCATGGATGATCGACAGCACTGAATCGTTGCCGACATGGCCGCCATAATTAAGGTCGGTGATGCGCACAGGGATCTGCGTAGCAAAAGAGAAATGTTCGGGCAAAACCAGTTTTGTGCGTGGCATAGACAAAAGTTTTAGGGTTGTCACCGGGTACCGGTCTCGGGGCCGGCAATACCGACCGCTTTTCTTAGGAAAGCTACTAATTGATCGGCGGCTTTCCGCCGGTGGCTGTAATGATTTTTTTCTTCGGCGGTCATCCGGGCGAAACTACGGGTCTCTCCTGCCGGGGCGAAAATGGGGTCATAACCAAAGCCATCGTTTCCCGAGGGTTCATACAGGATATGGCCTTCGCAGATGCCTTCGAACAGATATTCTTTAGCCTGCCAGATCAGCGAGATGACGGTCCGGAAGCGGGCGCCGCGGTCGGGGTTGCCGCCAAGCCGTTGGAGCAGCTTTTGGATATTGGCGTAGGAGGACCGGTCTTCGCCGGCATAGCGGGCGCTGTGTACGCCGGGTTCGCCGTTAAGCGCGTAGACTTCCAGCCCGGTGTCCTCGCTAAAGCAATTGTCGCCAGTGAGCCGGTGGATGGTAGAGGATTTTTCGGTGGCATTGGCTTCGAGGGTATCCCACGGTTCGGGGATATCGATATCGATGCCGGCCTCCCGGAGACTGACCACGTTCAGCTGTTCGCCTACGGCGGTGCGGATCTCGGCGACCTTATGGGCGTTGTTTGTAGCGAAGACGATGCGGATGCTCATACGTTGAAAAGGCTTTTCAGACAAATCCACAGCTTGCTTTTGAGCAGCTTACTTTCTTCCGACTGTTGTACGAGCTGGCTGAGCGGTGGCGCGTAGAGATAGCTGCAGTCGTCATAGGGCTGCACTTTGAATACCGGGAAATTGATCGGTAGCTTTATGGCGGTGGGTTCCAGCCCAAAGAGCAGGACGGCTACCGGCTGCAGCTGTTGTTTTATCGCGTTGATGGTTACCGAGGCGGTCGAGGTGTTGACGATGGCGACGTCCCCGATGTTCATGCGGCAGGCTTCGAGGATCTTTGTCAGGAAGGTCAGCTGATTGTCCGGGAGGAAGGGAACGCCGGGAGACTGGACCAGGATGGTGATCCTTTTCCCATTTTTTCCCAATATTTTATATCGGGGAGTATCGGGCGCCGGGGGTTCGGCGGCAGGATGCGTGGGTTTCATCCCGGCAGCGGCCGGTTTGGGCATGGCTGGCGGGGGGGCGGGACGCGCGGTGGCGGGCGACGGGTCAGGCGAAGCGACGAGGGCGTCCTTGTACCATTCCCCGATGACGAGGGTTGAAAGTTGAATATTATCTAATTCTGAATGCATAACTGACAAATGTTCTAAAACGGGCCGGCAGATCTTACGAACGCCCGTTAGTTTTTGATTTTGCCGACACAAAGATTGTTCGTTATTTTGTGCCAACAAAATTTACCCGTGTATGATTGCAGCACTGGACATCCAAGTTACAAAAACGGCGAAGAGTAAAATTAACGAGCTCGATTTCAACAACCTGCCCTTTGGGAAGTATTTTACCGATCACATGCTGGAAGTGGATTATGCAGATGGGGAATGGAAGCAGGTGTC
>DASZOW010000292.1:0-3528 GCA_035550615.1 Puia sp. | reverse complement strand
TGGCCTTTTCCTTTTTATCGGCGGCTTCCTTCTCCTTGTTCTTCTTGTCCATCTCCTCCAGGTCGTTCTTGCATTTTTCGTAGTCGCCCTTCATGGTGTCGTACTCGTCCTTCTTGGCCTTCAGGTCCTTCTCCATCTTATCGAGCTTGTCCTGTAGGTCCTTCTTATCCTTTTCGGCCTTGTCGGCTTTGTTCTGGATTTCAGTGATGGCGGTTACGATGTTGTCCTCGCTTGCCGCATCGTTGAGGCCGAGTTTATTGGTGACTTTGAGAAGGTTCATATTTGACTTATTTAAAATGCTGTTAACAATTGTTGAAAACTCACGCCAGTGTTGCTTTACGTTGGTGGGGCTGGGCGTTTTTCGTTTGACATTTACCGAATCGCTGGGGATGATCACGTCGGCCAACCCCTTGGCTAGGGCTTCATCCGCGGTGAGGAAGGTAGTCGCCTTCATCATCTTGGTCACATCATCGATGCTCATACCCGACCTGGTGCTGATCATCTTGATGATGGATTCCTTCATCGCCTCCAATCCATCGTCGGTATCTCCGCCGAATGGATTGTGGTACATGAGAAAGCCGTAGTCGTTGATCAAACGCTGCCGACCCGCTTGGAAGATCACCGCCGCGATACTACAGGCCATTCCGACGCACCGGGTATCCACCTTCGTCTTGGTCGCGAGGATCGAGTTGTAGATCGCATACCCATCGGCGACGATGCCACCCGGGCTGTTGATCCATACCTCGATCACCTTTTTGCCCTGATCGACACAGTAGGCATCCAGCTCAAGCAATTCCCGGCTAAAAAGAGCTCCGTCGATGCCCGGGCCTTCTTCTTCGTCGTATCCGATATGCTTGTCTAGAAGCATGATCGGAACATCGGCGTTATAGTTTACCACGTACATCTACCCATAAAAGTAAAAGCCCCCTTTGTGTGAAGGGGGCCGGTGGTCTACGAATTTTATTTATCAGATATTTTTCACGCAGTTTTTTTTATGGCAATTCTCATTTGAGCGGCGCGGTCCCGGAGTACTGCCTTCTCCTCCGGCGTCATCCGATCGAAGAATGCCTTCAGGAAAAAGGCTACGCCCTGGCTCATACTCATTTCCTCCACGGTAATATAATCCTGAAAAAGGCTGAACAGTTGGCAGGGCGGATAGCCGCGAACCATGCGCTGACCGGCGGACGATTCGCTATAGTATGGTTTGTTGGCGTATTCTTTGGCTGGCATGGAACAATTATAGGGCGATTACTGCGTAATAAAAGTCTATGTTCTGCGTAGTGCCGACCGTCTCAGAAAATTCGGCTTGAAACCCAGATTCCGTCGGATCCCACCAACACCAAACGACACTACTATCGGCTAGGCGCGTGCCATTACTGAACAAGGAACCGAGAACCACATAAGCAGCTGTGCTGATCGGATTGTCGAAATTGACGGATACAGCAATGCCGCCGCTAGGCACATCGCCAATATGCTTGGACCCCTTTACAAGAATATCCGACTGCGGCGCCGGAACATTGATCACGATATTCGGGTATGTTCCCGAGACATTGGCGATTCCGGTTCCGGAAAGGCTGAGCTGCGGAATATTCAGGTTAAGACGCACCCAGGCATTATAGTCGGCCGCGCCTGATCCGGATAGCCCGGGCTGCAAGACAATCTTTCGTATTTGGTGAATTGTCCGCGTGATGCCGTCCGTGAACTGTACAGGGTCGGCGTTGGCGGCGGCAAAAAAAGTTGTTGCGAACGCTCCGACTGCGACATTGGATCCGGATATGGAAAAGCTGGCAGCATCGACGAGATAGACCTCGCCGTTAAAAAATATGGACCCGGCACTGATCGAATAGTTACTCCCCGATCCGGAATTGACACATCCGTTGAGAATATACGCCTTTGTCGGGTCGTAGGCGCTGCCGGTGATCGCTTTAGCGATTTCCCCGAGGGCTTCCTGATAAGCGAGTTGGATATGTTGCAATGTTCCGGACTTGACGGGAAGACCGATAGAGGAAGAAATGGCACTGGTATCTAATTTGCGCATCTTAATAGGTTGTTATTGTGTAAATGATCCCCGCTGCCATGTATTTGTCAGCGAAGGACCTGATAATTATTTGTCTGTTCGCGTCGACCGGATCGAGCGAATCATATACGGCGACTGGTACGTATATGGTCATATTGACATAATCCGCAAAGCTATAGGCATCTATCACATACTCCGACGATCCGGACGTGTAGACCTTCGAGGAATTAGCCTCGATTCCTCCCACTACGAACACCGAGACCGGCTTTGCAAAAGTCCCGATATAGATATCGCTGACATTGGGCGGTTGACGGAAGGTCGTCATGAAACGTTTATTCAGGGCGTAGGTCAGGACAAGGGTCTGGCAGTTGTACAGAATGCGTTCCGACATGCCGATGAAGTTGCTGAGCACCATGATCCAGGACTGCGCCGTCGTCGGAACGTCCGTATTGTTGTCCCGCAAGGACATATACACATAAATCCCATAGACGACTTGATCGTACTTCGCGTAGGTTGTTGTCGATAACCAATTTTGAGCCGTTGGGCCGGTCCGGAAGCTGGTAAACCACAGATCGCGCAACCATTGGAGAGCGGACAGAAACGCGGCAACGAGCGCGACCAGGCGGGGTTTCCGTTTGTCCGGCGGCAAAAGTTGCGGCCCGGCCTTGCTGAAGTCCACGTCGTATATACTCATAGCTTCTTTCCGTATAGGTTGTACCCTTCTTTGCAAAGGGCATTCAGGTGTCTATAATATCCCGGCATGTCGTCTTCGAAATAGTTCCACTCGCACAGGAGCTTGTGAAACCACCATCTCAACGGCTTTTGCCAGGGTTGATATACTTTGCTCCATGCCATTATTCCGGTATAAAGACAAGGGTATCGGAAAATGTATTGCCGGCCGTATTTTCTTCGATCATATACCCGGCGACGGTATCCCAATACCGAGAGGCGACCTGGTTGGCACTTACCAGCAGGGTGCCCGACCCGAAGGAAGTCGCGGCGCCGCGGGCGCTCACATTCATCAGCAGTACATCAGTAACGCCCGGGACCTCCCGGATAGCCTCCTCCAGATCGCTTACCCGCATGCGGCCGTTGAACGGCAACTGCGAGAGGAAGGTATTAATCGCGGTAATCACCGCCAGTTGTATACTGCTCCCATATTGCCCTTGATAAAATACCTGCGCATTGACGTACATCAGATCGGCAGAAAGACTTTGCACCTGATAGGTGACGCCGGCTACGCCCATTATATTCACATAGCTTTGGAGGGCTGCAAGCTGATCAGATGTTAGCGCATTGGGTGGGTTGCCGGTCGCTACCTTGATCAGGACGCTGTTAGCAAGATTGGTGGTGATGCTACACCGGGAAATGATACAAAGGGACGAATCAACAACCGGGTATTGTGGAGCGAACTCTATTAACTGGACGATCTGCGGTACATCGGCGCTATATTGAAATTTTAGGACCTGCGCCTGTAACCAAGGTCCGGAGGCTGGGGCTGCTGAAGCGGC
>DASZOW010000291.1:0-11071 GCA_035550615.1 Puia sp. | reverse complement strand
CCAGCTCAGCTCGGGTATCACCACCTGGGTATGCTGGTTATTCGTTTCCCGGGAGGTATTATTGTTGTCCCCCGTTGTCCACCCCTCTGCAAATTCCTGATCCATATACCCCAGCCTGATCCCGATCGTGTTCCGCTGATCCGGCCGCCAGTCCAGCCAGCCATTGGTTCGCCAACGTCGCAGGTTATTCGGGGTGTTCACTGTCAGCGTCGGCCGTTTCTCCATCGGCAAAATGTCCCGTTGCCAGTCCTCGGAAACTCCAAAACTGACCTTATCCATATTTTTATAGGCCCCCAAATAATACTGGTGATATATGTTCGTATGCGTATCGTCCAGCCCACTATTCCCCTTGACCAGTCCCGTCTGCGCCGTCACCCGCATCCCCGCCGGCCGTTTTCCCCGCCTGGTGGTGATCAGCACAAGCCCCTTCTGCCCGCCGCCATAAGCCGCCGTCGCCACGGCATTGCTGATATAGGTCACCTCCTCGATATCATAGATCGGGTAAAGATTCACATCCATTACCGGGTTGCCATCCACTACGTACGCTAGAAAGCTCTGACCCGTATAAGCGCCGAAAAGCCACGCCCGGATGGCATCGCTCAAATTGGTAAAAGGCATCTTTTCCAGGTCCTCTCCCCGGATCGAAATATGCTGCGTAAAATCTTTGTTAAGGGTAAGATACCCGATATCATACCGGGAACTGTCTGTCTGCGCGGATGCCCTGGTAGAAAACTCCAGGACCCCAAGCGTTAAGGCTAACGATAAGGCATATCTTTTCATGATGGGTGTTTTTCCTCACTAAAGATAATAGTCCTCCCCTATCGTATCAACACCCTAACTCATTTTTCACCGGATTATAATGCGCGCACTCGCTTACTCACTTCGCAAGCTCCTCGCCGGATTGGCCAACGCCGCACGGATCGCCTGAAAACTCACCGTTATAATGGCAATACTCACCGACAATCCCGCCGCCAGGGCAAACACCCACCAGCTGATCCGCACCCGGTAACTGTAATCCTGCAACCACTTATACATCGCATACCACGCCACCGGCGCCGCCACTAAAAACGAAACCACTACCAGCTTCAAAAAATCTTTCGACAACAAGGTCGCGATGCCCGTCACCGACGCCCCCAGCACCTTCCGCACCCCGATCTCCTTCACCCGGTTCTCCGCCATATACGTTGCCAGCCCGAACAACCCAAGACAGGAAATGAAGATCGTCAACGCAGCAAACAAACCCGCCAGCGTCCCTGTCCGCTTTTCGTCATCGAACTTCTGCGAATAGTCCTGGTCGATAAAATGATACTCAAAAGGATATTCCGGGTTATATCGCTTGAAGATCGCCTGCGCCTTCTTCAGATTGTCAGCCATTAGATTTTTGCTGTTTAGCCGGATATGCATCGTATTGAACCAACTCCCATGCGTGCCACGCACTACCCACGGCCGGATAGGCGAGTACGGCGACTCGATGATAAAGTCCTTGACGACGCCGATCACATGGTAATGAATGGTGTCATTTATGATGATCTGGCCTATCGGATGCTTGAAATGCATGGCCTTCACCGAACTCTCATTCAGGATGATCCCGGACGAATCGGTAGGGTAATTTTCGGGATCGAAATCCCGGCCCTCCACCAGCTGCAACCTCGTCGTCTTCACCAGGTCTCTGTCCGCACAAAAATTTAAAAAATCGGTCTTGTCATCCGGATCTTTCCCCGTCCATTGGAAACCCCAGGTATCGCTCCAGTTCTGTGTCAACGGCGCACTCGTCTTACAAACGGATACCGCCGCACCCGACCGCAACAGCTCCTGCCGCACGATCTCATAATTTTTTTCAAGATCACCCGTCAGATAATGGAAGATCAGGTTCCCCTGGTCATATCCGCTCTCCCGGTCACGCGCATGATCGATCTGCTGCTTCACGATGATCGTACAGATGATCAGCACAATGGCAAACGTGAATTGCAACACCACCAGCACCTTCCTTGGTGTAACCAATGCATTGGCCGCTTTGAAGGTCCCCTTCAGCACCTTCACCGGCTGAAACGAGCTTAAAAAAAATGCCGGATAGCTACCCGCCAGCAATCCCGTAAACACAATGAAACCAACCGCACACACCCAAAACCACGCACTCCCAAACGGCACATAAAGATGTTTGTCGGTTAGCTGGTTGAACCCGGGCAATGACAACAACACGATCCCGATCGCCAGCAAGGCCGCAAGAAACGCCAGCAACACACTCTCGCCGATAAACTGCCCTATCAGCCGGCTCTTCGGCGCGCCCACCACCTTCCGTATTCCGACCTCCTTCGCTCTTCTCTCACTCCGCGCCGTGCTCAAATTCATAAAGTTGATACAGGCGATCAGCAAAATAAACGCCGCCACGATCCCGAACAACCGCACAAACACGATGCGCCCCCCCGTCTCCTGCGAACCCTCGAAGCGAGAATACAGCCTCCACCTGCTCATCGGGTACAGGAACATCTCCCAATGCTTCTCGGAACTGTCATACCGCTCCTTGAAAACCCGCATCTTCGGCGCCACCGATGCCAACGTCGTATTGGGCTTCAGCAACACGTATGTCCTCGTGGAATTATTCCCCCACCATCGATCGTCATTCCCCTGGCGCCGCACAAAGCTCCACGGCACCAGGTATTGAAAATCGAACCGCGTATTATTCGGCAGGTCCTTCAGGATACCCGTAACCTGGTAATTGTCCTTATTGTCTATCTTGATGACCTTCCCCAAGGCGTCCTGCCCGCCGAATAACGTCCTGGCCAGCCCCTCCGTCAGTACGATACTATGCGGGTCATCCAACGCCGTCCGCATATCTCCCTCGACCATCGGGAAACTGAAGACCTGCAAAAAGATCGAATCCACGGCGTTACCGCGGATCATCAGCCGTTTGTCCCCCACGGAAAAAAGATGCTGGCCCGCCCAGTCCACCCGGCATGCATGCTCGACCTCCGGCAGATCCCGCTGCATCGCGGCAGCCAGCACCTTCGGCGTCGTATTCCAGCAATGCAACGCCCCGCTGAACGTCGCCCGGTTCCAGGCCTCGTAGATCCGGTCTTTCCTGGCATGGAAATCGTCATAGCTGACCTCATTTTGCATCCACAAAAGGATCAAAATGGCGCTGGCCATCCCGATAGCCAGACCCGCAATATTGATAAAGGAAAAACCCTTGTTCTTCCAGAGATTCCGGAAAGCGACCTTTAGATAGTTTTTTAGCATACCCAATAGGACGGCCCGGGAGAAGAAATGTTGCACAATCCTAACAAATTCATCACAATTCAGGCCTTAACAAACCCTTGCACCTCCTATTGCGTTACTTTATGAAAAATACCGTATGCGATATCCACTCATTGCCGCCGCCATCTTCCTCGGCCTGCACGCCCTCCCGGCCACGGCCCAGTCTAAAAAATACCCCGACCCGCCGGAAGCCTCCGCCGGCGCCCATTACCCCATGACCCTGACCACGGACCAATGGAAGACACGCCTCACCCCGGATCAATACTATATCCTCCGGGAAAAAGGCACGGAAAGGGCCTTCACCGGCAAATACGACCATTTCTATGAAAAAGGGACCTACTATTCCGCCGCCTCCCTGCAACCCTTATTTAGCTCGGAAACTAAGTTTAACTCGGGCACCGGCTGGCCCAGCTTCTACGCACCCATCAACCCTGACGCGGTCCGGCTCGTTAAAGACAATAGCGATGGCATGGTAAGATGGGAGGTCGTCGACAGCAAAAGCGGCTCCCACCTCGGCCACGTATTCGACGACGGCCCCGCCCCCACCGGCAAACGCTATTGCATGAACTCCGCCGCCCTTATCTTCGTTCCGGCAGGCGGGAAACCTCCCGTAAGCTCAAAAACCAATTGATCATGAAGCAACTACTCATCACCTGCGCAACCTTCCTCCTCCTGGCCGCCTGCGGTCAGACCCAACCGGTAAATATTCCGGTTAAAGTATCGGATAAACCCTCTCCCAACGAAGCCGTGGCCGACTTCTCCGAAGGCTGCTTCTGGCACGCCGAGATCGTCTTCCAAAGTCTCGCTGGCGTCAGGGACGCGGTATCAGGCTATGCCGGCGGCGCCGATAAACACCCGGATTACGAAAAGGTCTGCACCGGCACAACCGGCCACGCGGAAACCGTCCAGGTCTACTATGACCCGGCGAAGATCTCCTTTGCCACCCTGGTAAAAGCCTTCTTTGCCTCCATGGACCCCACCGAGCTGAATCGCCAGGGCCCCGACGAAGGCACCCAGTACCGCTCCATCGCCTTCTACCGGAACGACGCGGAAAAAAAGATCATCCAGGACGAGATCGCCAGGATCGCCGCCTCAAAAAAATACTCCGGCAAGATCGTCACCCAGGTCGTCCCCTTCACAGCCTTCTACCCGGCCGAAGCCTATCACCAGGAATATATAAAGAACCACCCGGACAATCCCTACGTGGAACACGTGTCCATCCCGGATTACCTGCAATTCAAAAGAACCTTCGCAGGTCCGTATAAAAACTAGCTATCGCCCGGGAGGATTCGGTGCTACCACCCTATACCATAATCCTCGCCATTATTGCTGCTGCCGCCCCAGAGGGTTCCATGCTTCGCATCGAGATAGATGGCGTTGATGGGCCCGCTGGTTCGGTCGCCGTAGGTATTGATATAGCCCATCTTCCGCAACTCCTGCCGCACATACGGCGGCGTCACATTCCCAAGCAGGATCCTTCCCGGCCTTGGCTTACGGTCGTCTAAATGCTCCCCGCCAAGCGACAACCACAGCTGATCGGAATTGATGTTCGGCGCCTCCGTAGCCTCCTGTACCGTCATCCCGAACTCGACCATGTCCAGGAAGAATTGCAAAAGGTTCTGGTCCTGCGTATCTCCACCCTGCACGCTGAAACAGAGGAAAGGTTTGCCATCCCTCAACGCCAGGCTCGGGGTCAGCGTCACCCGCGGCCGCTTGTGCGGCGCCACCACGTTAAATGGATCGATAACGCTGTCCAGCACAAAACTCTGCATCCGCTGACTCATGCCTACCCCCGTATGACCCGCGATACAGGCCGGCGTCCAGCCGCCGCTCGGCGTCACGGAGATCACCCAGCCATCCTTGTCCGCCGCCTCGATGCTCGTCGTACCCCGCCATAACCGGTCATGATAAAGCGCTTCATTCACCGGTCCGCCGGGAACATCATGATCGAACGCGATATCGGTATTTGCCGGCATAACGGCTGTAGTGGCATTCATAGCCCCAGCCGTATTCCTACCGCCACGGCCCGGCGCCCCGAACGTCCTGGCCCGCTCCTGCAACAAGCCAGTGAACGGATTCGTCTTCCCCTCATAACGATACGGATCACCCGGCTCTATAGAAGCATTACTGTGGTCCGGATCGATCAGCTTCGCCCGCTCCTTCGCATACTCCTTGCTCAACAAACCTTTCATCGGCTGATCCTTGGAAAAATTCGGATCGCCATAATAAAAATCCCGGTCGGCAAAAGCCAGGCTCATCGCCTGGTATACGGTATTGATATACCGGCTGCTGTTATATCCCATACTCTTGAGATCGAAATTCTCGAGAATATTCAACGCCTGCAACATCGACGGCCCCTGTGTCCACTGCTGCAGCTTGTAAACTTCGATCCCCTTATAGTTCACATGCATCGGCTCCTCTTCCACCGGCTTCCACTCCGCCAGATCCTGCATCGTGATCAACCCGCCCTGCTCCTGGCAGCCCCGCACAAATTCCTGTGCGATATCTCCCTTGTAGAAACGGTCACAGGCCGCCATGATAGCCTCCTTCCGCGTCTTCTTGTGCTTCAACGCATCCTGCTCGGTCTCCACCATCTTCGTCAACGTCGCGAGCAGGTCCTTTTGCACAAAGATCTCCCCCGGCTCTGGCGCCTCCCGCTTCTCGCCAGGATGCGTCAGGAACAAAGCCTTGCTATACGGCCACTCCTTTAACCGCCGCTTCTGATACTCGAAACTATTCGCCGTCTGCGCCTCGATAGCATACCCCCTGGCCATCTCCATCGCCGGGGCCAGCACCTCCTTCAGACTCATCGTCCCATACTCGGCCAGCATATAACACAACCCGCCCGGCGTCCCCGGCGTAACGGCTGCCAGCGGCCCATATTCCGGCGGAAAATTATATCCCTTGCTCTTGAAAAAAGCGGGCGTAGCCCCCGTCGGCGCATACCCCAACGCAGCGATCGACACAACCTTACCCGTCTTGGGATTATAGATCAACGCCTGCGTCTCCCCGCCCCAGCTCAACACATCCCACATAGTGCACACCGCCCCCAGCATCGCACACGCAGCATCGATCGCATTACCCCCCTTCTGGAAGATCTGCGCACCGGCCTCCGCCGCCAACGGCTTCCCCGTTACCGCCATCCAATGATTTCCATGCAACGGCGGCTTCTCCGTCTGCTGCGCAGCCACCTGAAAAGTAAAAAGCAGCATCGCCGCCCAGATGTAGACTCGTTTATTCATAGCAGTTTCATTTTTTTCTAATGTTCGCCATTTCCCTATCAAACCCGGCATCTCCTAAAACTCATTTTTTGCGTAGTGGAAGTTTATATCAATTTCCGGTGAACATCCGTCAAAATCGGAGAAGCAGCCGCACTGCATGAATTTAATAAAAATCCTACATTCACTTTTTCAAAATTGATCGCTTATGAAACGCATGATCATCTGCCTCTCCTTCCTGACCCTTACCTGCAGCGTCTTCGCTCAATACAGGCGAGAACCCCTCCCTCCCCTGCCCGACTCCACGGAGGTAGACTACGTCCTCGCTAATTTCAAATTTACTACCGGCGAAACGCTTCCCGAACTTCGTCTGCATTATACGACCTTCGGCAAACCGGTCAAGGACAAGAACGGCAGGACCACCAACGCGGTCTATATCATGCATGGGACCACCGGCAACAGCCATAACTTCGTCAACCAGCTCTTCGCCGGCCACCTCTTCGAAAGCGGTCAGTTGCTCGACGCCGGCAAATACTTCATCATCCTGCCCGACGGCATCGGACACGGTAGATCGAGCAAACCGAGCGACGGCCTCCACATGCGATTTCCAAAATATACCTATGACGACATGGTAAAAGCGGACTATACTGTCCTTACGGAAAAAATGGGCATCAACCATCTCCGCCTCATCATGGGGACTTCCATGGGCGCCATGCACTGCTGGGTCTGGGCAGAAACCTATCCGGATTTCATGGACGCCTGTATGGCCAACGCCAGCCTGCCGGTAGAGATCGCCGGCCGTAACCGCATGTCCCGCTACGCCGCTATCAAATGCGTCGAATCGGACCCGGTATGGAAAGACGGCGAATACACCGAACCTCCCGCCGTCGGCCTGCGCGGCGCCTACTCCTCCATGATGTGGATGACCAGCAGCCCCTATAACCTGCAGAAAAGGCTGCCCACCCGCGAACAGGCGGAAAAAGCGTATGAATTCGGCGCTGAGAACTTCATCCGCCACCAGGACGCCAACGACATGATCTATGCCTTCGACGCCTCCCGCTTCTATAACCCCGAACCCGGTCTGTCTAAAATAAAATGCTATTTCTACGCCGTCAACTCGGCCGACGATGAGGTCAACCCGCCCGAGCTCGGCATCCTCGACAAAGACATTAAATTAGTACCAAAAGGAAAATATATCCTCATCCCCTGGTCCGAAAAAACATCCGGCCACGGCACTCATACCAACCCCACCGTCTGGGGCGACGATCTCAAAGAATTGCTGAGGATCAGCCAACCGCATTAACCCGCGGCGGCGCCGTACACCCATCAGCGAAATAATACCACCGCAAACCCCACCTTGCCATTGGCGTTCCCATTGACATAGATATCATACGGGATCACGACCTGGTCAGGCGCAACCTGTCTCGCCAGCTGAAAATTCAACGTATTCTTCAGCCCCCAGAAAATAACTCCTTCATTGGTCACCAGGTCCCCACGCGGATCGATCACCGTGGTAGAAGCATACATCTTCTCGCCATGCACAAAACTGTTGTATAAGAACACGAGCCGGTCCTGCATCGGGACCACCATATAAGAAAGATTCGGACTGTTCAGCTCCGTTACCTGCTCCTGGCTGATCATCCCGCTCCAACAGCTGTCCTTCCTGCTGGCAGGGAAAAAATACAGGCTCAGATCACCCCGGTCATGATACGGCGGATTTACGGTCGAACGATACCGCGCATAACCGAACCTCGGTTGCGGGAGATGCTTGAGCGACGGCCCCTGGCCGGAAGCGGGGTCGGGAATATCGTTGGAAACAAAAAGCAATGTGGGATCATAACCCTGATCGAACGCATCGTCATCGGTCTCCTCGTCATCCAGGAATGGCCGGCCATATTCTTTTAACAACATAAATCCCCGCCCGGGAACCGCCAGAAAATTCTCTTTCACGATATTGTCATTCCTGATCCTCCGGCCGGCCAACGTCGTCAACCGGTATGATGAATCGAAACTAAAGGTTTTCGTCCGCATCGAATAATGCACCGCTTCCACATTTTTCAAGGGTGAATAATGGAATGTCGACAACACCCCCGCTACGACATCCCCGTCGGAATTGTCTATCGAGAGACAAACGTCCTCCATCGACGCCGTCGCCGGCAGATTGATCTCCTTACAAAGGACCGCCGTATCCACCGGGGAAAATTGAAACAGCAGGAAATTATGATTCGCCCTGGACGGCGCCAACATCAGCCATTCGCCGTTATCGGCCAGCTTCAACGGCCCGTTATCGAAATCCTCGAGCGGATAAGAGGAATAGTCATCCTGGATCATCGGTTGGCTGATCGATGGATGCTTATAGACCCGGTTCGATAACAGCTGCCAGTCCTGGTCGTATAATAATGCATGAAGCACGGGCGCAGCATTCGACACCGATTCAAAAGCCAGCAACAGGATCCGGCTCCTGTCCTGCGACCGGACCAGCATAAAGCTATTCCCGGACTCGCTAAAAGGCAGGACCGCTATATTATGGTCGGGACCGGCAATCTCTCCATCCGGCTCATAACGCTGCAGCCGGACCTCCGTCTCCTTATTGTCTGGATTCAAGATCTGCAACCGGTCAAAATGATCGTCGGTGGTAACTAAATATTCTTTGATGGAAGAAGCGGAATAAGGCGGGTCGCTGATCAGATTCGCTACGTTCATCCGCGAGTCGTAGATGACGAAATTACGCTCCTCCGTATTCCCGTCACGGTGAGTAGGCCGCCTCCGGGTGATCGCCGATACCCAATAAAAATCCCCGATCTTCCCGATCATCTCCTGGCGTAAGGTAAACCTGTCGCTATAAGGCTCACAATACGATACCTGCTGGGCGGAGACAAAGGAACAGGGTAATAAGGCAAAGGCGTGTAGTGTTATGACAAGCCGCCATCCCATAAACATCTGCTTACTCTTAAATTTACAGCTTTTTTTAATACGTTCCCCAACCTGTTCCGTCATTGGGAAAAATTTTCCTGTCGTGGGATAATTTCGACACTTCCACTCTCTGTGCAATTTGGCATGAGAGTCAATTAAAAACCGTAACATCCTCTAAATCATTTAAGTAAAAAAGTTTTTTACACCCCGGGGTCCTGGCGGCTGTTCCGGCACGCCAGTTGTCTTACTCTATTCGGTTTTTCATAGGATATTGGATTTAAAAACGGGGCTGGATTTCTATCCTGGCCCTTTTTTTTTACCTTGTGCCAACCTATTAATCCTTATGCGTATCGCATTGTCCGTCATAGTGGGCTTGAGCATGTCTCTCCGTCTCCTCGCCCTACCCTATGTGAAAACCGGCCCCCAGCCTGCCTGGGTTCGCAGTAACCATCCGAATCTCCGCAAATCGCCTGCCCGCGAGGATATCAGTAACGGCTTCTATTATGAGCTTTTCGATCTCCAAACCAATCTCATCACGCAAACTGACTACACGCATTATATCCGCACCATCGTCAACCAATCAGGCGTACAGAACGGCTCGGAAGTCTCAGTAACCTTCTCCCCTCAATTCCAACAGGTCGTATTCCACCGGATCGCCATCATCCGCGACGGCGCCATCCTGGATAGACTACAACCTCGAAACATCAAACTGGTACAAGAAGAAGACGATGCCGGCGAATTTCAATACCACGGGCTCAAACGCGCCTTCCTTACACTCAGGGACGTGCGCCGGGGAGACCGGATCGAGGTCTCTTATTCGATTATCGGATTTAACCCGGTGTTCGACAACAAATACTCCGAAGAGTTCTCCTTCAATGCACCTACCGCGATATGTAATTATAACAGGACCATTATCACCACCGATACCCGGCCGCTGCATATTCTTACGGCCAACCAGGCCCCGGCGCCTGTTGAGGAACACAAGGGCAACACCGTCGTCTACTCCTGGGACGATCCCCCGCTCGGCGCCTATGACGGTTCCCAAAACGATGCCCCCTCCTGGTATGACGACGACCCCACCGTCTATGTCAGCGAATATGCCAGCTGGCAGGAGGTGATCCACTGGGGTCTCAACACGTTTAACAACTATCATTTCCCTATATCCCCTGCTCTGCAACATAAGATAGCCGCCTGGCACGCTGCTTCGGCCGGCGATACGGATCGCTTCACCGCTATGGCCATCCGCTTCGTGCAGGACGAAGTACGCTACCTGGGACTGGAGATCGGCGCTAATACGCATCGCCCTCATCCGCCCGCGGAAGTCTTCGGTCAGCGGTTTGGGGATTGTAAGGATAAAGCGCTGCTGCTTTGCACCATCCTGCAACAACAAGGCATTGCGGCCTATGTCGCCCTCGTCAGCACCGATACCCGGGCACAGCTGATCACCATCGCCCCCTCGCCGGAAGCCTTCGATCACGCCATCGTCGCCATCCGCAATTCCTCCGGGGAATACCAATTCATAGATCCCACCCGCTCCGGCCAGCGTGGCCCTCTCGCCGATCTCTTCATCCCCGCCTACGGCTATGCCCTGGTGCTCTGCGATGGTGAGTCCGGCCTCCAACCCGTGAGACCGGGAAAAATCGACGGCTTCTTCATCACGGAAACGCTCGACGCCCGGTACTACG
>DASZOW010000290.1:0-6329 GCA_035550615.1 Puia sp. | reverse complement strand
CCCATTGATTCCGTTCCACCGCCCGCAGATTCTACCGATTCGGTTCCGACGAAACCGCCGCCGTCGGATTCGACACCCGTGGTGACACCGCCTACCGATCCGCCACCGCCGCCGCCATCGGATTCGACGCCCGTGGTGACGCCCCCTACTGATCCGCCGCCGCCGCCGCCATCGGATTCGACACCCGTAGTGACACCCCCTACCGATCCGCCACCGCCGCCGCCGTCGGACTCGACTCCCGTGGTGACACCCCCTGGCAACCCAAGCCCGCCGCCGCCGACCAATCCGACGCCGCCGGTGACTCCGCCTGTCTCACCGCCGAAGCAGCAGGATCCATCGATCCTGACCTCATTTGTTGCAATGCTGGAGCCGGAAACGCCGGTAGCCAGGCTGACATGGACGACCACGGACGGAGAAGCCGAGCCGTATTATGTAGTAGAACGATCCTATGACGCGCTGAATTTCAAAAGCATCGACACCGTCTCGTCCGCGTCGGACTCGGCGATCGTCAACGGCCACAGCTATATCCTCACCGATCCGCATATCCTGCCGGGATACAATTATTACCGATTGTGTTTGGTCTATCCCGATGGCGATACCAGCTATTCGGTGTTGCAGCGGGTCAGTTATTTACCGGGTCTCAGCGGTTTGCGTCTCAGTCCCAATCCCACTACCTCCCGGCTGTGGTTGGATCTGACCCAGGCGCCTGCCGGGACGCTGCTCGTCAATGTGCTTGATGACCAGGGCAGAACGATCCGCAAATGGGTCTTTCAAAATCAATTCAACTATTGGCGGGAGGCCATCGATGTTGCCGA
The DNA here is from genome assembly GCA_035550615.1 of Puia sp. GTDB lineage: Bacteria > Bacteroidota > Bacteroidia > Chitinophagales > Chitinophagaceae > Puia. The sequence continues at coordinate 5,514 of DASZOW010000290.1, read as the reverse complement.
CCTGGCACCGGGAAGCTATGTTCTGCAGCTCGCCGGCCAGGGAACACAAACCAGTCAGGTGTTTATCAAACGATAACCTGAAACATGCGCTGGAAGCCGTATTGTAGTAAAATTATAATGCGCTTCCGACTGCATTTTGGCATAATATTGGTGGCATAAAAGTCCCCTCATTTCTGGCTGTAGAACTCTCCCATTAACCTGTTTCGTTGAAATGGACCTTTATCGCACACGCACCTTCTGGTGTGGACCGCTATTCTTTCATTTTTAATTGACAAAAAAATCCCCTTATGAGGAAGTTTTACAAACTTTTCCTTGCAGGACTGCTATGTCTTTTCTGCAACGCCTATTTTGCCGCACCTTCCTACGCGCAGGTTCAAACAGCCCGGTACGTTTCAACGAGCGCCAACAGCAATGGCTTTTATGAGTATCTCCCCGCGGGTTATTCTTCGGGTGCGAAAAAGTATCCGTTATTGGTATTCCTTAATGGAATCGGAGAGTTGGGTAATGGCGGATCTGATCTGCCGAAAGTTCTCGACAATGGTCCGCCCCAGTTGATCAGCCAGGGCAAATTTCCCACCAGCTTTACGGTCAATGGCCAAACGTTCTCCTTTATCGTGATATCGCCGCAATTCGTGGCCTGGCCTTCGGATGGGGATGTCAACGCCGTGATCAATTATGCGCTGGCGAATTATCGTGTGGATACCAGTCGCATCTATCTGACCGGGCTTAGCATGGGTGGCGGCGCCACCTGGTCTTATGCTTCGAATTCGCAGTATGCGGGGATGCTGGCCGCGATCGTGCCTATCGCCGGTGGCAATTTGTGGGGTGGTGCACCCGCGGCTACGGCGATGGCCGTAAATAACCTCCCGATCTTTGCGGCGGCCAACCTCAATGATCCCACGGTACCCTCTTCATATACCGTCTCCGATGTCCAGCTGATCAACAGCATCGTCCCGGCGATCAATCCCCCGGCGCTGGATACCATATATAATGCTTCCGGCCATGGCGGGTGGCAGACGACCTATGATCCCAATACCAACCTGCATAATGGGCTCAATGTCTACCAATGGATGTTGCAGTATTCGCGAAGCGCTGTCAGCGGTCCGATACCGTTGCCGGTGAAGCTTGCCGATTTCACGGCCACGCTGCTGAGCGGTACGCCTCAGACCGAGCTGAGCTGGACCACGACTTTTGAACAGAACAATCGCTATTTCCTGATCCAGCGTTCGCAGGATGGCGAGCATTTCAGCGTCATCGATACGGTGGCGGCGGCGTCCGATGCCGAAAATGGCCACTCCTATGCTTATACGGATCAGCGTCCGCTTACCGGCGCCGACTATTACCGGCTCGCACAGGTGGATTTGGATGGCACAACCAATTATTCCGAGATCCGCGAGGTCCTTGTACAGCAATCTTCGGACGGCGGAATGTCGCTCAGTCCTAACCCGGCCGACGCCCTGGTATATCTCGAGCTCGGTGGAAGCGTATCCGGATCGGTGGAAGTTCGTTTGCTGGATGTACAGGGAAGGGCGTTACGGAGCTGGGTCTTTCAAAAGCCGGAAGGGACCTGGAGTCAGAGTCTCGATGTGAGCGGATTGGCTTCGGGCAGCTATTTTATCCAGGTCGCAGGGACCAATTACCAGGCGATAAAGACATTTATCAAGCGATGAGCGATGAGCCGGCACTAGATGATCGTACCATGATTTAATTTTCCCGATAGCTGGACGAGGATGAGTACTCCGAACAGGACAAAGAGTGCAAGAGTGATGAAATGAATGGACTGGTATCGTTGTTCGCGGCGGTCCAGTCCATCCAGCTTTTTCCCATGTTGTTCCGCGGTATCGCCCGGCAGTTGTTCGCGCGGGGCGAGCCGTGTCCTGACATAGAGCAAAAAGCTAACGATCGTGATGAGAGCATTGGCTATACAAGCTGCGATGTAGAGTTGGAACAGCAATTCACAGACGTTTGGTGGATGAATATCCTTGTGCGAGCAGCCATTGGCAGATCTTATCGCGTTGGTCGCCCTGGATGATGATCAGACCGTCTTTGACTGAGCCGCCGGTGCCACAATGCGTTTTAAGCTGTTTGCCGAGTTGCCCGAGATCTTCGGTAGTGCCGGAGAATCCTTCCAGCAGTGTTACGGCTGTGCCTGCCCGCTGTTTTGTGTCGAGTCTGACCTTAAGTCTTTGCTGTTTTGGCGGCAGGGTCTCTTCCGGAGTTGTTTCCTCTTCCATCCGGAAATCGGGATCGGTCGAATAGACGATGCCGCTGCTGTTCGGTTTCTTTTTACTCATCGGTTCGATTTGTGCGCTGCTGCGCGATGGTCGGCCGGATCCGATTGGCTAAATTCCGGTTGCTTTAAGACTCAGATCCAGGCTTCTGGCCTGGTGGATCAGCCCGCCAACGCTAATATAGTCGACGCCGGTGCGCGCGAAATCTTCGATATTGTTCAGATTGATGCCACCGCTGGCTTCCGTTTCAAAGCGTTCCCCGATCAGCGAAAGTGCTTCGGCCAGTTGGCGCGGCGTGAAATTATCGAGCATGATCCGGTCTACGAGACCGATGGCCAGCACACGCCGGACCTCGCTGATGTTGCGGGTCTCCACCTCTATTTTAAGATGCGGTTTATAGGTCTGCCGATAAGCGCTGGCCTTTTCGATGGCGGCTTCGATGCCCCCGGCATAGTCGATATGGTTGTCTTTGAGCAGGATCATGTCGAAGAGGCCAAAGCGATGGTTGATCCCGCCGCCGATGCGGACGGCTTCTTTTTCGAGCAGGCGGAAGTTGGGTGTGGTCTTGCGGGTATCGAGGGCCCTGGTCTTATATTTCTGCAGCTTGTCGACATACTGCCGCGTCAGGGTTGCGATGCCGCTCATGCGCTGCATACAGTTCAGGATAAGCCTTTCGCACATCAGGATGGTGTGAATGCTGGCTTCGGCTACAAAGGCTTCTTCGCCGTCCCGCATGACTTCGCCATCCTGTTTATAAGCAGTGAACCGGGCGGCAGGTTCTTTGAACTTGAGGATCTTCTCCGCTATCTCCATTCCGGCGAGGATACCATCCTGTTTGATATGGAGAACGGCTTTACCCATGGCGCCGGCGGGGATACAGGATAATGTGGTATGATCACCGTCGCCGATGTCTTCCAGAAGTGCGTTACGGATGAGGAATTGTAGCTGATCGTCGAAATTGGACATGCGGCAAAAATAAGATTTTGCGCATAAACCCCCGCAACCCGCATTCGGCGGATCATAACGGGCTGGAAAAGACAGAGCCCGGTCTATATGGACCGGGCCCGGAAATAAGAAACTAATAGGAATATATCAAAACGGACGGAGGTCCGCCGGCCGAAGGCCGGTTATATGATTCATTGCGCCTGGAACCGTAGTTCCTGCAGCAATTCTTTATCGCCCTTTTGTTTGATGAAGAGAGTGGTGCGATAGTCGCCATTGCGCGTCTGCAAAACGCCTACGCAGAATTCGGAGCCACCGCCATTGGTACCTTTGTGTTTGATCAGAAAGTTCTGAACGCCGTTGGTAGAGAAGAAATCCCGGATGATCATTTCAGCCTGGATCTTGCTATAAGTGTCGCTTTTGTTGGGCAGAGAAATATCGACCCTGTTGTCCAGATAGCGGGAGAGTTCCCCGACATTCCCAACACGAATGGCGCCGGTAATTTCGTCAAGCGTATACGTTGGGCGGAAAGACACAAGGACGAACGAACACAGCAACACCGCCAACCCGAGTATGCTTTTCATGTTAATAGAATATTAGTCGCCCAGCCTAATCCCAAAAATATGCCAAACTGTCAAAGACGAGATTAAAATCACGCAAAGTGATAGTTCTGAAGGCCTAATAGCGAAGAGTTTTTGCGCCGAATGCCCTATATTCGCGGCTCCAAGCACTGCGCAAAACCGTTTTTTATGGCAAATCAGAAAAAAGTTATCCTGGTCATTATGGATGGATGGGGACTTGGCCGGGAGGCATCTTCGGACGCGATCCGGAATGCCCGGGTACCATTTGTAAGCTCTCTTTATCAATCATACCCCAATACAACGCTGGTCACTTATGGAGAAGAAGTAGGGTTACCGGACGGCCAGATGGGCAATTCGGAGGTCGGCCACCTGAACCTGGGAGCCGGGAGGATCGTCAACCAGGAGTTGCAGCGGATCAATGTAGCGATCCGCGATGGTGCTCTTGCGACGAACCCCGTTCTGCTCAACTCGATCCGCGGCGCGCTTAAAGAAGGCAAGGCCCTCCATCTGCTGGGTCTCGTCAGTAATGGAGGCGTACACAGCCATACCCGTCATCTGCAGGCCATCGTAGACGTCTGCGTGAGGGAGGGGCTGAAGCAGAACGTCTTTATCCATGCGTTCACCGATGGACGGGATACCGATCCCAAAAGCGGTCTGGGTTATGTCCGCGACCTCCAGACGCATCTCGGCCGGACCACGGGAAAGATCGCAACGGTCAGCGGCCGGTATTATGCCATGGACCGCGACAAACGTTGGGAGCGGGTAAAGCTGGCGTATGATGTCCTGGTCCGGGGGACCGGTGAGACCTCTACCGATGCGCTGGCGGCCATCGAGCGGTCCTATCTCGCCGGCGTCACCGACGAATTCATCAAGCCTACGGTCATCACAGATATGAACGGTCAGCCGCTGACGACCATCAATGATGGCGATTATGTCCTGTGTTTCAACTTCCGGACCGACCGTTGCCGGGAGATTACCGAGGTATTGACACAGCAGGACCATCCCGAGCAGGAGATGAAGAAATTGTCGTTGCATTATACGACGATGACGCAATACGACGCCAAATTCAAAGGCGTCAGCGTGATCTTCGAGAACGACGACCTGAAGAATACCCTGGGTGAGATCATTGCCGATAAAGGATTGAAACAGATACGGATAGCTGAGACCGAAAAGTACCCGCATGTGAGCTTTTTCTTCAGCGGCGGGCGGGAGACCCCTTTCGATGGAGAGAACCGGATCATGATCCCTTCCCCGAAGGTGGCCACCTACGATCTGAAACCGGAGATGAGTGCGGAAGAGATCACCGATGCCATCGTTCCGGAGATCAGGAATAAAACCGCGGATTTTATCTGTCTGAACTTTGCCAATACCGATATGGTGGGGCACACGGGCATCTGGGATGCGGCGATCAGGGCGGCGGAGACGGTCGACAGGTGTGTGGAAAAGGTCGTATCGGCTGCCCTGGACAGCGGGTATACCGTCTTCCTGACGGCGGATCATGGGAATGCCGACTATATGATCAATGGGGATGGCACGCCGAATACGGCGCATACCATGAATCCGGTGCCGTTCTTCATCATCGACAAGGAATGGAAGGGGGGCATCCGGCCGGGCAAACTGGGCGATCTGGCGCCTACCATTTTGACAATGATGGGATTAGAAATTCCAAAGGAAATGACGGGAAACATATTGATCTGACGGCGGCCTGGCGGCCGCGTCAGCACTGCAAAGTAGCTTCCAAAGGGAAGCTACTTTTTTTG
>DASZOW010000289.1:0-6281 GCA_035550615.1 Puia sp. | reverse complement strand
CAACGGCGATATCTTGCGTAAAGACAACAAAGGCAACAACGCAAACAACAATGACACGATCATTCCCACCGCAACGCCTTCGAAAAACGCCGGCCACGCCACCCTGAACCGTGTTTCCAACGGAAGGATATCCTTCAATACTCCCGGTAACAGCTGCTGCAACACCAGCCCCAGCCCCGCGCCGGCCAATGATCCGATTAACCCGATGATCATCACCTGCACGAGGTACACCAGAAAAGCCTGCCTCGCCTTCAGCCCAAGACAACGCAGGATCGCCACATCATTCACCTTCTCCCGGATATAGATATGCACCGAGCTGGCCACACCCACACACCCGAGCAGCAACGCAATAAAGCTGATCAATGTCATGAATTGCGTCAGATCGCCAAAGGCATTCGTCATCCTGTTCTTACGCGACGCCACTGTTTCATAACGCAGGCCCACCGCCTCCAACCGCGGCCCGATCGCCGCGGCAAACTGCTCCGGATCACCACGCAGATACTGATAATAAAAATAATAATCCAACCGGCTGCCCCGCTTTAACAGCCCCGCCGGCTCGAGAAAACGGAACGGGATATACACCGGCGGCGCCACCGTCAAAGAGATCTCGTTCCGACCCGGCGCCTTATCCAGGCTTCCGGCAATCGCAAAATTCAACTCCCCGATCCGGATACTGTCCCCCGGATGCGCCCCATATTGCAATAATAATGTCTTGTCCACCAGCGCCTGCCGCTCCCCACGGAAAGCCATAGCCGCAGCCGATGGCGTCGTCTCGAGCTCGCCATAATAGGGATAGTCTCCTTCCAGCGCCCGAACCTGCGCCAGCCGGCTCTGACCATTCCGGATAAAAGTCACCATCGAAGCAAAGCTGCATTCCTGCGAATGCCGGTTGGGCAGACTGTCCGCCAGTTTCTGAACGGCCGTGGAAAGCGGCTTGTTACTGCGGATCACCAGGTCCGCTCCCAACAACAGCTTCGCCTGATCATCGATATCTTCCCGGAGATTGCGCCCAAAAGAAAGCGTGGACACCAGCGCCGCAATGCCCAGCACGATCGCCGCCACGAATAACAAAAGCCGGCCCTGATCCCGCCGGCTGTCCCGCCAGGCCATGAGTAAATACCATTTAGCTCCTGCCATCTGAAATAATATGTCCTTTTGCTAATCTAATAACGCGGTTCGTAAGCGCCGCCAGTTCCAGGTTATGTGTCACCAGCACCAGCGTCGTCCCCGCCTGCCGGTTCAGCTCGAATATCAGCCCCGCCACCATATCGCTCGTCTCGGCATCCAGGTTGCCCGTCGGCTCATCGGCAAACAAGATCCGCGGCTGGTTCGCAAATGCCCTTGCCAACGAGACCCGCTGCTGCTCTCCACCCGAAAGCTGCGCCGGATAATGATGCATCCTGTCCCCCAAACCTACCTGCTCCAGCAGCTCCCTCGCCCGCACGCGCGCAAACCCTCCATTAGACCGGCGGTGGCTTCCCCCGTCGTGCTTTCCTGCCGGACCTCTGGCGCCCCACTGCCTTGAGCGCGTGTCCGGCCTCCGCTCCTCTGCCTTCACCGCACGTCCGATTTCCAACGGCACCATCACATTCTCCAAGGCCGTCAACGTCGGCAACAGCTGAAAGTTCTGAAAAATAAACCCCACATACTGATTCCGCAACACCGCCCGCTCATCCTCATCCAGCAAATCAAGCGCCACTCCATTCAGCTCGATCGACCCCGAAGTACAGCGGTCCAACCCCGCGCTGAGTCCAAGCAAGGTCGTTTTCCCACTTCCGGAAGGCCCAACAATGGATACGGTCTCCCCCATGCCTACCGAAAAGCTGATATCGTCCAAAACCGTAAGCGTTCGTCCGCCTGCGGTATATGTTTTGCTGACCTTATCTATCTTTAGCATAGCATAATTTACAACTATATGCGCAAAACCGTTCAACCGCTCATCGCCTGTTTTCTATTCTTAACGTTCGCCTGTACCCATCCTGAAAAACAACCGTCTGTCACCCCGCCGCCGCCGCCAACACCGTCGGCCGCCCCCAGGGAGAAAACCATCGTCTTCTTCGGCAACAGCCTCACCGCCGGCTATGGCGTCAGCCCCACCGAAGCCTTTCCCGCCCTCATCGGCCGGCGCATCGACTCTCTTCACCTGCCGTATCGCGTCGTCAACGCAGGTCTCAGCGGTGAGACATCCGCAGGAGGCAAAAGCCGCATCGGCTGGATTCTTAAAGCTCCGGTTTCCATATTCGTCCTCGAATTGGGCGCCAACGACGGCCTCAGAGGCATCCCCCTGGCCGGTACCACCGCAAACCTTCAGGCCATCATCGACTCGGTAAAGACACACTACCCCGACGCCCGCATCGTTCTGGCCGGCATGCAGATCCCGCCCAGCATGGGCGCCGACTATGCCACCGCATTTCAAAAGATATACCCCAAACTCGCCGCCGCCAATAACGCCGCCCTCATCCCGTTCCTCCTCCAAAACGTGGGCGGCATCCCGCAGCTCAACCAGGCCGATGGCATCCATCCCACCGCCGCCGGACACCGCATCGTAGCCGAAAATGTCTGGCAGGTCCTCGCGCCTCTTCTAAAAAATTGAATATATTCGATTAAGCTGGACCCTCGCCCAACAACCCCCACTAAAAATCCCTGCAGTATTGGCACGGTACTTTGGAGAAGCGCTTTTTTGTTCATCTTGATTCTCCACTCCTTGCTACCTTAGCAGAAAGCCTATCCATGGATGGAGAATTTAGAATACAGCTCAAAAACTACGATTCACATAAGATCATTGAGGCGTTTATAGAGTACTATGGCGATCACCTGGATCAGGCTTATAATAAGAGCGCATATTATCGTACAGGTGATGTCAAGCGATCTGATATATGCGCAGGATACCAAACCAGCGACTCTTTATTTTTAGTTTATAACCGGGAAGGTAATTACCTAAAAGTGTATGTAGAGCCGAGTAACAAGAAGGATATAAACCTGATGAAGGAACTCATTAACAGGTATTTCAAAAGCGTTACTCAAATGCTTGACAACAAGCATATTAAATGGCATAAGCCACAGGCAACAATCACCTTGGAAGAATGTCCTTTGCCGGGAATCTACAAAACCAAAAAAGAAGCATTGAAAGAAATCTTTGAGGATCAACGGGAAAAAGTGGTTTTTACGCCAATTGGTACCTTTTTGGCCATTTTTATTGCCCGATACCTAAGCATCATGGACAAAATTGATGCTGGCAAAGATGCCGAAAAAGCGCTAACTTCAACCTTGGAAGCTCTTATAGTGGTCCTCCTTTTGATAGTGTGTCAGGTATTTCTTGTCTCCACCAAAAGAGTTTTCACTTTTAAAATTTAAACAATGATCATAAATAAAGAACCCGACTTCTTACGCCAATTATGCGAAGAATTAGCGAGCAGACACAACTACCAGCTGGAAAAGGTGCCTTATGCGGGTGATCCGGATCTATTGGTCAAAAATCCTGCTTCTGGCAAGGCAGTAGCCATTGAACTCAAAGACGCCGGCGCGTATGGTGAACTTCCCATTTCTACTATCTTGCCTATTTCAAAGCTCGCGAAGCAAACCGATAAATTTGCAAAGGTTATCCTTATAACTTTCTCCAATGTGCCGGCGCTGCTTTCCCAAAAATTAGCGGAGCTAAATGTCGAAGCAATTACTCGTCCAACCGTTAAACAGGCAGCCGAAAAAGTTCAATTAGCACTTTCAGCATAATTTTCGAATCTCTACCACTCCCTCTTCCACAAACTTCCCATATCGTTTCACCTCCCGCCCGATCAACCGCTCCGCCGTCTTACTCACCTTCTCGAACAACCTCACCTCCACGATCACCTTTCCCTTCCCCAACACCCGCCGCCATATCCCAACGATCCGCCCATTGACGACGACCACCGGCTTCAACCCGTAAGAACTCTCCTTCTCATATTCGCGGGGCAATATATCGGACCGATCCTTATACGCCACCGTTAGCTCGTCGAACGCCGGCAACAGTATTACCGGTGGCAGCGCCCCCGAACGCGGCAAAGCCAAACTCGCCGTATCTGCCAAAGTCCCCGACCCCGGCAAAGCCAAACCCGCCGTGTCCACCAAAGCCCTCGCGAACCAATACGCCTGCCCATTCACCACCACACATTCCAACATCTCCTTGACTACCTCAAATCCTCTTTTAGCCTGTCCCAGATTCACTCCACCCCACCACGCAAAATCCTGCAATGTAGCCGGCCCCCTGCTCGTAAAATACCGCCGCGCCAGCTCCCCAAGCGCCGCATCTCCATCGAGATCCAACACCTGACTGACTCCCTCGGTCAGCAGAACATATGTAAACTGCTTCCCCTTCCTCGGCCCACTACAAATGATCCCATCCAGCTCCGCGTCCATCATCAAAAAATTCATCCGGATATCATCGGTATTGATCCTGGCCCGTTTGAAGATCGTCGCCAGCTCCGTCCGCGTCAGCGCCTTCCCACCCGCCAGCGATTTCTCGATGACCTTCTTACTACGTCGTAAAACCGCCGTGTCGATATCGAGCTGCCGGTGCATCGGCTTGCTAAAAGCCTTTATCCGCGGTGCCGACAACCGCAACATCCAACCGATATCCTGCGGTAAGATAAAATGCCACGTCGGTCGCAATACATGTGTCCGCAATATCCTGCCCGCATTGAAATCTTCCTCGATCCTCGCCTCGGGGGCGCCGGTCCTCAACCCCAACCCCCACTTCGCCTGCGCAAAGTCCTGCGCCTGCACACACCCCATCCACCCGACGAGCGAAGCCGCATCCGGCAAAGTCGCCTTGACGACCCCCTGATTTCGCATCCTGTGAAGAACAATTTCTTTACTATTCATATCCCAAAGCTACCCCGGCCCGCTGACAGCCTTGTGTCAGCTACCCCCATGCCGACGCAATTTTTTTCGGATCTGTCCCTTTTAATCCGAATCTGCCCCTTTTACTCCCGATCTGCCCCTTTTACTCCGGATCTGCCTCCTTTTACGATTTTGTCCCCCTTATTTGACTGCCCATCCCCCCTCTTCATACCCGCCCACGACTATCTTTGTCTTACGAAACCATTGCTTTATGCGCATAATCTATCTCCTGCCTCTCTGCTTCATCCTATCCCGCGCTAGCCTACCTGCCAAAAATCCGCCGGCCACGGCTGCGTCCAAATACCCTCCTGCTCCGGCCCCCGGAAAAGCCCTACCTGCCAAAAATCCTCCTGCCGCGGCCCCGTCCAAATGCCCCCCGGCCCCCACCTACCACCTCGTCTGGTCCGACGAATTCAACCACGACGGCCCACCCGATCCCGCCAACTGGACCTTCGAACATGGCTTCATCCGCAACCACGAACAGCAATGGTATCAACCCGGAAACGCCCGCTGCAAACACGGCCTCCTCATCATAGAAGCCAGAAAAGAGGATAAACCCAATCCCGACTACCAGCCCGGCAGCACCGACTGGCGAAAGAACCGCCCATCGATAGACTATACCTCGGCCTGCCTCGAAACTCGCGGCCTCCACTCCTGGAAAACAGGCCGCTTCGAAATGCGCGGCCGCATCGACATCGACCCCGGCTGCTGGCCGGCATGGTGGACCCTCGGGATCGACAAACCCTGGCCCGCCAACGGCGAAATAGACATAATGGAATATTACCGGGGAAAACTGCTCGCAAATATCGCCTGCCTGGGCGCCAACCACAAGGCTCGCTGGTATAGCCTGAAAAAACCCGTAGACAAAAAATGGGCCTCGAAATTCCATGTCTGGCGAATGGACTGGGACCAGGATAGCATCCACCTCTACGTCGACGACGCACTGATGAACAGCACCCCGCTATCGGCTCTCGTCAACCCCGACGGCAGCCAGCCTTTCGCTCAACCGCACTACATGCTCCTCAACCTGGCCATCGGCGGCGACAACGGCGGCGATCCCCGCCAGACAACGTTCCCGCGCCGGTTCGAGGTAGACTACGTCCGCGTCTATCAGGCTAACTAGCTGCATGCCGCCAGGCCTGGACCGGAGCTTGGACCGAGGCCTGAACCGAGGTCTGGGTCGGGGCTTGGGTCGCGGCTTGCATCGACGCCTGGACCGGGGCCTGGATCGGGCCCGGGACCGGGCAGGGTATGACAAAGGGCCTTATCGCTGCAGCTGATTCAGGATAGGATGATCGATACCGTATAAACTGCGCTGCTCCGGCTTTAATAATTCTAACGTCATAATATCATTATCTCCCGCCCGCAACCATTCTGCAGGCACATAAAGCGTCTGCTGCGGCCCG
>DASZOW010000288.1:0-8251 GCA_035550615.1 Puia sp. | reverse complement strand
CAGACATCATTCCGCCCCGATCTCGTTCTGCTCAAATTCCTGATCTTGGCATTGAATGCCGTTACATCCGTCCCCGGCCTCAGCAAGACATAAGTCCAGACCCTGTTGCTAAGCCAATCGTCGTTGTCCCGGCCGATCTTCTTGAGATAACTCCATGAGAGAAGATATTCGAATTTAAACTGGGTATTGTCAGGCAGATCCTTCAAAACACCCGTCACCGTAAAATTGTCCACGCTGTCGATCCTGATCGTCTTTCCCACCGCATTCGTCGTACCGAAAAATTTCATCGCCAGCTTTTCCGTAATGACCATCGAATGCATATCGGTGAGCTGTCCTGTCAGCTCGCCAAAGACCAACGGAAAACTGAACATCCGTAGGAAATCCGCATCCACTACCCCCCCGTTGATATTGGTAAAACCCTTGTTATTGGCCGTCAGCAGAAAATCCACATAATCCATCCGCGAGGCCATTTCCACATCCGGATACTGCTGCTTCAACGCCGGCGCCAGCGGATAAGAAACCACCGGGATCGCGGTATGCTTCAACCCGGGAATATCCGTCAGTCCATACACCTGGTAGAGCCGGTCCTTATTTACATGAAACCTGTCGAAGCTGACCTCGTTCGCCAACCACAAAAGGATCAGCGCGGCTCCTGCCATGCCGACCACGAGTCCGGAAAGATTGACAAGCGTAAAAAGCCTCCCCCGCGCAAGGCTGCGCCAGGCTGTCTTGAAGTAATTTTTAAGCATGAGGAAACAGCAACAATTTGCCGGCCAATTCTCCAAGTCGCTGACTACCAGTGCCGGCCAAGCCGCGCCGCCACCACGGCTGTCCGCAGACGATACACCCGTTGTCCGGTCTAATCCAGCGGCTTCACCATAATATTCTTGAAATACACTTTGCTGTTAGGATCATGCCCCTGCAAAGCAAAGGTCCCATGAGACAATATCCGCCCCGCCATATCCTTCGGCCGCTGCACATTCTCCGGCTCGGTATAGTCGACCACTGTCTTGCCATTCAGCTTGATCACAATACGTTTGCCGTGCACGGATACATACTCGGTAAACCACTTGTTGTCCGGACAATACACCTCCTTGATATCCTGGATGGCATAAAGACTACCGGTCCGGCGCCAATCCGTATGGGAATTGTTCACCTGCACCTCGTAACCCTTGGCCGGCCAGCCAGCCTCCTGGTATTCCGTATGGATATAGATGCCCGAATTGCTGCCGGGCCGGGTCATCACATCTGCCTTGAATTCGAAATCCTTGAAATCATGATCGTGTACATCCCCTTCATAAAAAAGATGCGCCGTCTTGCCATGCGCAATGATACAACCGCTGTCGACACTGAACGTCTCCGCATTCGCACCCACCTTCCAGCCATTCAAAGTCTTGCCATCGAATAGCGATATCCACTTGGCCTTTGCAGGTCGCATCGAACTATTCACCAACATACAGCCAGCCAGTATGCCGGCTACAAGAAGCTTTTTCATATTATACTTATTTATGAGCCGCGGAAAGCGGTACAGCAATAAATATATAGAAATCTTCCTTTAGCAAATTAATCTTATTGTATTCTTTTTCCTACATTCAAATCTACCAAAGGCTAAAACATGAGAACCTTCCTGACTCTCCCCGCCACTAGATTTCTCGTCCTCTTCACGACCGCCCTGACCATCCTCACCGGCTGCCGGCAAACCGATAACCCTGCACTCATCCATCGTCTTCAATCCCTGGTAGACCAGGAAGAATACTGCAGACTCGACAACCAATTCCAGGCGGTGTCCCCATCCCTTTCCCCGGAAAAGAAACGCTACTTCACCGCCTACCTCGACAACGCCTTCAACCGTAACGCAGAATGCGTCGCCACTATCGATTCGCTGCTGAACGACCCGGCATTGAAACAACCGGACTCCATCAAAGCCAATCTGGTCCAGCTTCAGGGGGATAGCTACTTCAAACTCGGGGAATACGCCAAAGCGGCTCACTGCGAAGAGCTCATCATAAACAAATATGGCAAAGCCGTCGACAGCACTACGCTCGACGATACAAAAAACAGTCTGCTGACCCGCAATGCGCTAAAAAACACCCCTCCCCAGCAAACCGTCATCCCCGGCAATACCACCATCCATTGGACCAGGAACAGTATCGGCATTATCGAGATCCCGCTTATCACCGCCGGTCAGACAGTCAACGCCATCTTCGATACCCGCGCCAACATCTCCTCCATCACAAAGACCTACGCCGAAAAACTGCATCTTCATCTGCTGGATGTCTCCTATCGGGAAGGCGCAGGTGTCACCGGCGCTGAATTCCAGGTAGGCCTCGGAGTCGCCGACAGCCTCTATATCGGCAACATCCTGGTAAAAAACGCCGTCTTCCAGGTAATGCCCGACTCCATCTTCTATATCGCGCCTATCAAGTTCCAGCTCAACATCATCCTCGGCCTGCCGGTCATCGCACAGTTGCAGGAAGTACGGTTCTACAAAGATGGCCGCCTCATCATCCCGCAAACGCCGGTCCTAAACGACGTCCACAACCTCTTCCTCGTCGGCCTCGACCCCGTGCTGACGCTCATATCGGATAACGACACGCTCGGCTTTCATTTTGACTCGGGCGCCAGTAGCTCCGTCCTTTATTCGACATATTTCAGGAAATATCGAACCGCCATCGCCAGGAACGCCGTCAAAAAAACCCAGTCATTCGGCGGCGCCGGCGGCGTCCGGAAAAAAGAAACCTATACCCTGCCCTCCCTCCACCTGTCGCTGGGAAACAAAACCGTCGCCGTGGACAGCGTCAGCGTGCTCACGGAAAAGATCTGGCCCGGCGAAAAACTTTACGGCAACATCGGCCAGGACTTCATAAAACAATTTAATGAGCTGACCATTGACTTCAAATACATGTACGTCACCGGCAACTAACCGTCTTAGTTGAGCGCTTCTTTATTGTATTTGTTGCGATAGTCCACGGGAGACATGGACGTCACCTTCTTAAAAATATCCCTGAAAGCTTTTGTATCGTTATATCCGACCTCATACATCACCTCGCCGATCGTCTTACGGCTCATCTCCAGCTGCCGCTTGGCCGCTTCGATCTTGACCCGCTGCCAATATTCGAGCACGGTATTGTTGGTGGCTTTCTTGAATCGCCGTTCGAACGTCCGCCGCGCAATGCCGAACCGGTCACAAAGCTCATCTACGGTTATCTTGTCCTGGTAATTGGCTTCGATATACTCCTGCACCTTCACGATATCCGGATCATTGTGGATCTTCTGTCCTTTGAAGATGCTAAAGGGACTCTGGCTGCTCCGCGCAATATCGAGTACAAAATATTTCGAAGCCAGGATAGCCATCTCCCGGTTCGTATATTTCTCCACCAGGTATAATAGTAGATTCCAATAACTATTTGCGCCGCCGCTGCTATAGATGCCGCTTTGCTCCGTCACGATCCGGTCATCCACCAGCTCGATCTCGGGATACCGGTTCCGGAACTCATTGGCAAAAAGCCAGTGCGTGCTGCACGACTTGCCATCGAGCAGCCCCGTCTCCGCAAGCAGGAAAGCCCCGATACAAAGACTGGCGACTTCCGTCCCACGCTGATAACACTCCACGATCCATGGCAAAAAATCTTTATTCAGCTGCAAAGCCGTATCCAACGGCCCGCTGATTGCCGGGATAATGATCAGGTCAGGCCTCCTGGCATCTTTTACTACGACATCGGTATGGATAGAGACCACCCCGTCTGCCAATTGCACATCAGGTGTAAGGCCTACGAGCTGCACCTGGAACTGCGGTTCTTTGCCGGCGCTCTTTAGAAATTCGTTCACGGCCGTGAACATATAGCGGGGATCTACGATGGCCTCTACAATGGCCGTCTGCGGAACTAGGATAGCAATCTGTTTCATCTGGCGCTGTTTTTCACCCGATAAGGTGTATCCAAAGATAACCCCAATTGGTGTCGCAAACAACCCCTTTGATTGACGGATTCGCACATCTCCCGCCAACGTCCTTTATATTAGTTTTGTGACAAATAAAACTGCATGGAAGCCTATCATTTATCTCACGATATCCGCCTTTGCTGCTTCCCCGCCGCATCCTTTCCCGACGGCGTCATGGACGCTTTTAAACAGCTGCACACCAGGGTCCCCAACCAAAACGGCCGGCGCCTATTCGGCATCTCCTGGCCCGACGGCAAGGGAAGCCTGGTCTATAAAGCCGCCATCGAAGAGATCTCCCCCGGCGAACCCCAGCAGCTTGGCCTGGAAAGCTATACCCTCAAAAAGGGCGAATACCTCAGCATCACCGTGCATAATTTCATGAACGACATCCCCTCCATCGGCAAGGCCTTCCGCAAGCTGGTCGAAGCCCCGGGCGTACACCCGAATACCATCGGCGTCGAAGAATATTTCAGCCCCACCGATGTCCGTTGTATGGTGCCCATGACCGCAACGACCTCGCCAAACTGACGATTCCTGCTTTTAAACAAACGTTTGCATCTCTAAATACCCCGGAGATCACTTAAGTTTGATTAAAACATCGCCTCATGGATCGCAAGGACTTCCTCCGCTCGAGCACCCTCACCGCCCTCGGCCTCGCAGCCACCCGGGCCATCGCCGGCCCCCACGCCACCCACCCACACAACGCCGGCGCAGAAAAAACAACCGCCGCAGATCGACCATTCAAGCTCGCGGGAAAAGCCGGCCCCAAAGTCCGCATGGCCATCATCGGCACAGGCCTCCGCGGTCAGGGCCACCTCGGACTCCTGCTTCGCCGGGACGACGTCGACCTGGTAGCCATCTGCGATGTCGATGACTATATGCTATCCAGATCCAAAGACATCATTACCAGGTCCGGTAAAAAAATGCCCCAGATCTTCACCGGCAGCCCCTATGCCTGGCAAGACCTTCTCAAACAAGTACAGCCCGATGGCGTCATCATCGCCACCCCCTGGGAATGGCACAAACCAATGGTGATCGGCGCCCTCGAAGCGGGACTGAAATATGTGGCCACGGAAGTGATCCTCGGGATCACCCTGCAGGATCATTGGGATGTGGTCAAAGCGGCGGAAGAGCACAAGGCCCACGTCATGATGCTCGAAAATGTCTGCTACCGGCGCGATGTTCTCGCTGTCCTGAATATGGTTCAACAAGGCATCTTCGGCGAACTGATCCACCTGCAGGGCGGTTACCAGCATGATCTCAGGGGAATAAAATTCAACAACGGCGGACACCCTGCGGGCGTTGGCTGTGAATTCGGGCCCAAGGCGTTCTCCGAAGCCCGCTGGCGTACGGAACACTCAGTGCATCGTAACGGCGACCTCTATCCCACCCACGGCATCGGCCCGCTCGCTCACTATATCGATATAAATCGGGGCAATACCTTTACAACACTTTGCTCCTTTTCTTCGAAGACCCGCGGCCTGCATGACTATGTCGTCAAACACTGCGGCGAGAACCACCCCAGCGCCAAAGTCCGCTTCAGGTTAGGCGACGTCGTCACGACTTCGATCAACTGCGCCAATGGCGAAACGATCCTCCTCCAACACGATACCAATCTCGCCCGGCCCTATTCACTGGGCTTCCGCGTCCAGGGTACCAACGGCCTCTGGATGGACGTCGCTGACAGTATCTATGTGGAAGGCCTGTCCAGGGACGATCAATGGGATGCGGCAAAAGCCTGGCTCGATAAATACGATCACCCGCTTTGGAAACGCTGGCATAGCGACGCCGAAGGCGCCGGCCACGGCGGCATGGACTTCTTCGTCGTTCACGCTTTCGTCGAATCCATCAAACGCAAGACGCCGACGCCGATGGACGTATACGATGCCGCGGCATGGAGCGCCATCACCCCGCTTAGCGAACACTCCATCGAGCTCGGCAACGCCACCGTCGCCTTCCCGGACTTTACCGGCGGAAACTGGATGTACCGGAAACCCGACTTCGGCCTCTCGGACGAATTCTAACCCAGTCTATCCCGCCGCCTCGGAAATCACCTGCACCCTGACCGCCCGCCGTGTCCTGGATCACCTGTCCCTGACCGCCCCGCGGTGTCCAGAATCCCTGTTCCCCGCCGCCCCGGGGGGCCGGATAAATCGCCCCATGCCCAAAAATAGAACGAAATCGAACTAATTACATCGAAATCGGAGTAATTAACCTATCTTTACTCCAAAAAAAAATTTCGACATATGTCCGCCCTCACAGAACTGATCACCGCCTGGGAAGAATACACCGCAACACACCCCGACAACATCAGCGTAAAAGCCTTCTGCGACAACTTCCTGTTCAAACCTACTATAGCGGACGAAGAAGAAACATCCTTCTCCCTCGCCCGGATCATCGCCCGCCTCGCCGCCATCCAAAGAGCCTGCTTCCAGCTTGCCCTCCGCGATCTTCCCGGAATCGAACCGGAATGGTATTATTTTCTGAACACCATCAAGGAACTGTACGAAGTCCGCAAAACCGACGTCATCAGCATTAACCTGTTTCTCGAACCTTCCACCGGCATCGACATCCTGAACCGAATGATAAAAGCCGGCCTGCTCAAGGAAGATCAGGACCCTGAAGATAGACGCGCTCGTCTCCTCCGCCTCACTGCCAAAGGCGAAATCATTCTTAAAAAAGCAGAAGAAAAGATCAGGATCGCCGTCGATATGCTCTACCCTCCACGCCTGACGATCCTATGGAACGGCATCGACACCCAACTCGGATTTCCACAAAACAAATTCGGCGAGCTGCTGATCAAAAACCGCCCAAAAACCCTGGAAGAATTGCTCACTTTGGCAAAATAGCCGTCGGAACGATATAGTAGTTAAATTCGTCTCATGGAAAACATAACCATCGCCACCGCGCAATTCGAACATGCCAGCGGCGACAAAAGGCATAACCTCAGGATCATCGACGACCTCGCCGGCAAAGCCGCCGCCCAGGGCGCCCAGGTCATCTGCTTCCACGAAAATTCTATCTGCGGCTACGCATTCGCCAGAAACCTCGATCGCGACCAGCTGCTCGACGTCGCCGAACCCATCCCCGAAGGCCGCAGCATCGAACAGCTAAGAAGCATCGCCAAAAAACACAATATTACCGTCTTGGCCGGGCTATTCGAAAAAGACCACGAAGACAACATCTTCAAAGCGTTTGTTTGCGTCGACCATACCGGGGTAAAAGCGAAATTCAGAAAAATCCATCCTTTCATCAACCCTCATATCACCCCGGGAAATGAATATGTCGTATTCGATCTCCATGGCTGGAAATGCGGCATCCTGATCTGTTACGATAATAACGTCGTCGAAAACGTTCGGGCTACTGCCTTGCTCGGCGCCGACATCATCTTCATGCCCCATGTCACCATGTGCACCCCCTCGACCCGGCCCGGCGCAGGCTTCGTCGATCCCAAGCTGTGGACCAACAAGAAGAACGACCCGACCTCCCTTCGCATCGAGTTCAACGGGCTCAAGGGCCGCCAATGGTTGATGAAGTGGCTGCCCGCCAGGGCCTATGACAACGGGGTCTACGTCGTATTCGCAAACGCCATCGGCATGGATGACGACCAGCTGAAGAACGGCTGTTCCATGATCCTCGACCCCTTTGGGGATATCCTCGCGGAATGTCAAAGCCTCGACAACGAGATCGCCCTCGCCCTGCTTATCCCCGAAAAGCTTACTCAATCCGGCGGCTACCGCTACCGCAAAGCCCGCAAACCGGAACTTTACAGGGATATCCTCGGCCGGCCCAATCACTCCGAACAAAAAGTCGTCTGGCTCCAAAACCCATAGCCGCCGGGCATAGTTTTTTTATGCCTAACCCTATGACCACAGAGGAAATATCGCTCGATATCCACCCTTTTTACCGGGAAACCCTGGAACAGCTGCAGGAATGCGGCGAAGATTTCCTCGTCGGCGGCGGTTTCGCCTTTTGCTTTTATACCGGCATCGCCAGGTATACCAAAGACCTCGACATCTTCTGCCGTTCCCGCCAATGCCCCCGCATCCTGCAATTCTTTGATCGGCGCGGCTATCGGGTGGAGCAGACCGACGTCCGCTGGCTGGCCAAGGTCTTTAAGGACGAACATTTCATGGATATCATCTTCGACTCGCCGAATAATATCTGTTCGGTTGATGATACCTGGTACCAGCACAGCACGCCTGCGACCTTTCAGGGATTCCCCGTACAGCTCATTCCGGTAGAAGAATTGATCTGGTGCAAGATCTTTGTCCAGACCAGGGAACGCTTCGATGGCGCGGACGTCAACCAC
>DASZOW010000287.1:0-3013 GCA_035550615.1 Puia sp. | reverse complement strand
CATGCGCCATCCTCATTTTTTTATACGTAAGCGATGAATTGCGTTATGACACCATGCAGCCGTATTATGGGAATACCTATCGCGTTGGATGTACATTCACCAATCCCAACGGCCAGCGTTTTGAGAATACCGTCGCGCCGGGCCTGTTTATGCGGTATCTGAAAGATAATCGCAGTGAAATACTTTATACAAGCCGTATCGATAATATTGGTTATCCCACCTCCCTTAACTATAAGCCAACCGACAAGATCGTACTTACGGAAAAGATCGTCTGGGCCGAGCCTGGTTTTAACAAGCTGCTTTATTTCGATCTGAAAAAGGGAGACAGGGAGAAAATGTTCGGTAATTTCAATAGCATAGTGATAAGCGAAACGGGAGCGTCGAATTTATTTGGTAAAGAAGACCCGATGGGGAAAGTTATTTCCCTGAAACACCTGTTTGCTACCCGTGGCCAGGAAATAAATGTTCAGGTCACCGGGGTTTACCGGGATTATCCATCCAATTCACATTTTAAGCCCGACTATATCATCAATATGAATGCCCTGCGCGAAATTTATGGCGAGCACTATGCAGAATACCTGGAAGGAACGCGTTTTGGGCAGTACACAAATTTTTTTGAAAGTTATATTGTATTGAAGCCAGGGGCGGATATAAAGCCGATCAATGCAGTTCTGAATACCCTGGCGGATCAAATGTTGAGATCCAGTTCCGGGGTGGCGCCCGATGGGTCGAAATTTGAAGGCTACACCATCAAACTGGCGGACATTCACTTCGACGCGAAGAATCTATGGGAAGACAATTCCAATACACACGGTGACAGAACTTACCTTACTATATTTAGTATTATCGCCATTATGGTAATGGTCATTGCCTGTATCAACTTTACAAATCTGGCCACTGCCCGTTCTATAAAAAGGGCTAAAGAGGTAGGTTTGCGTAAATCCTTTGGAGGCATGCGTTTCGAGATTGCCTCTCAATTTTTTCTCGAATCTTTTTTGATGACTATATGCGCGCTGGTAATGTCAGTGCTACTGGTCTTTATATTTCTCCATCCCTTCAACCAGATAGCCCATAAGTCTTTTACCATGGGATCATTGTCAGATCCATATATGATGTCTATTATCGGGATGATCGTACTGTTTATGACTTTTGTCGCCGGATTTTATCCAGCATTATATTTATCAGCTTTTCAGCCGGCAAACGTATTGAAAGGACATATGGTAAAAGGCAAAGGCGCTGAATTTTTACGGAAAAGCCTGGTCACGATACAATATACCGTCTCACTGGGTTTGGTCATCTACACGCTGATCGTTATACAACAGATGGATCGGATGAAAAACACAAAATTGAATGAGCAGGGCAGCCAGCTGCTTGCCATCCGTTTTGGCGGGGTTGCGCAACAGGAGCGCTTCGAAACATTTAAGCACATGGTGCTGGAAGACCCGCAGATCGAGCACGTAACCATGGGAAATCATCTACCGAGATTGGATTATTTTGGATTTATCGGCCGGACGTTTAAATTTCCTTTTTTGGGAGATAAGGATCTGCAGTGGAACCAGCTGAGCGTAGACTATGATTTCCCCAAAACCTTTCAGCTGAAATTTATTGCCGGTCGTGATTTTCAATTGGGGAACATAAATGATAGTAATTCTCTCATTCTGAATCAAGCCGCCGTTCAGGCTTTAAACAAGCCGGTCGACAAGATCATGGGCACGATGGTAAAAGATACCAGGGATAGCAACAGGGTTTTTCGTGTCATAGGTGTCGTGGAAAATTTCCCATTCCGGAGCATGCACCAAACCATAGAACCATTGGTTCTTAATCCGCATCTTGACTTTATTGACAAGATCGCTTATATAAAATTGCCAGTTGGAACGTTCCGGGAGAAAATTGCAGCCATTGAAAAAAGATGGAAAGCTGCATTCCCGGGCGCAGGATTCGATCATTGGTTTGTCAGTGATGAATTTAACCGGATGTATCAGGTGGAAAATACGATATCATCGCTTGCAAAAACATTTGCCGTTCTTGCCATCCTGATCACCATCTTTGGCGTATTAAGTCTGGCGTCTTACACGGCAGAACAACGGACCAAAGAGATTGGGATCAGAAAGGTGCTTGGGGCCGGTGATAGACAGGTGATTGTCTTGTTTGCGGCGGTATTTATTAAAATATTTTTTATATCCTGCCTGATAGCAATACCCTTATCCTGGTTTCTTGCGCACAAGTGGCTGCAGGGCTTTGTATACCGGGTTTCGATCAGTCCGATGATCTTTGTAGTCAGCGCGCTGGGATTATTGATAATTACCTTGCTGACGGTGGGGCATGAGATCTGGAAATCTGCAAAAGCCAACCCTGTCTCCGCATTACGAACAGAATAATGGGGTGTTTGAAATTTACAATTTTTGGTTTGATAACTGTTAACGTCGAGAAGGCGGACTGTGGTAACTTTGTAAAAAAAGATATGGAAAAGCGAAAACTGGGTAAGAGCGGTCCGGAGGTCTCGGCACTTGGTTATGGGTGTATGGGGTTGGACTATGCTTATGGCAAGCCTGCGGATAAAAAGGAAATGATCGGCCTTTTGCGCGCCGCGGTTGACCGGGGTGTGACCTTCTTTGATACGGCTGAAGTGTATGGGCCCCTGACGAACGAGGAGCTGGTGGGTGAGGCGCTGGCGCCTGTGCGGGACAGGGTGGTGATCGCTACCAAGTTCGGGTTTAAGTTTGCGAGTGGCGGAGGAGCGAGACCCATTGGCGTGGACAGTCGTCCTGAGCATATCAGGGAAGTGGCCGAGGCGTCGTTGAAGCGGCTCAGGGTAGATGTCATAGATCTGCTGTATCAGCATCGGGTGGACCCGAATGTACCCATCGAGGATGTGGCGGGCGCTGTTAAGGACCTGATCCGGGAGGGAAAGGTCCGGTATTTTGGATTGTCGGAGGCGGGAGTGCAGACCATACGTCGTGCGCATGCCGTGCAGCCGGTGGCCGCCCTTCAGAATGAGTATTCCTTATGGATG
>DASZOW010000286.1:0-4829 GCA_035550615.1 Puia sp. | reverse complement strand
CGAACGATTCTCCGTCCACTTTGAACAGATTCGCGCCCGCCTTGATGCCCAGGTGAAATCCCTGCGCATGAGAATGAGATACGGTTAACGAAAGCGCTGCGAATAATACGAACGTGCTCGATTTCATGATTGGATGAATTTAGATTATGGAATGGATAGCACGTATTATTGCAACTTATAGGCCAGGGTTTTATTTCAATTTTTTGTCCTTGAACTGATAACCTACGTAGAACTGAAAACCATATTGACGCCAGGCATCGGTGTCCCGGTAACTGATGTTGTTGAGATTGGCGGAATAGCGGATACCGAAAATAATCTTGTTGAGATTCAGCTGACCGCCGAATACGATCGCGAAATCGCTCTTTTTAAAGGCGTTGTCGTTCCGCTCTGTAGGCGCTTGCAGCAGACTCCGGGTTTGTGCGAACAGGTATCCGTATTGCGGGCCAACCAGGACCGAAAGTTCGGGAATGGGTTTGAAGCCCAGGAGGACCGGCACCGAAACATAGTTCAGGTTCACCAGCTGGTCACTGACGCCATTGTAGATCTGGTTGAATTGATCGGAGGTCTTGCCGATGGTTTGATTATAGTCCAGTTCCGGCTGCAGATACCATTTAGTCGTAAAGTTCAGTTTGCCATAGATACCGGCCGCAAAACCCGGGTAGGATTTCTGGTCAAAGGAGCGGCCGCCGATCTTCATATAGTCCATGCCGGCTCTTACCCCCAACTGAAGCGATGACTGGGCATACGCGGAGGAGAGAGAAGCAGTCAGCAACAGCATAGTGAGGGTGCACACGCCAATACCTTTCATTAGATCCAATTTGTTCTTGCTCGATTTCATTGTAGACGCTGTTTGTTTTATGGGTTGAAAATACATTCGAATAGTTTATAGCTTTGTTAAAATCCTTAAAATCCTCGTTAATTGATCCGGGCGGGCCGATGGATCACACCAATTCGATGACCGTTATCTCGGGAAGTATCCCAAAACGACCGGGATAGCCGATAAAACCATAGCCGCGGTTCACATATAACTGCTGGCGGCCCTGCGTATAGAGCCCTGCCCATTGTTTATATAGAAATTGTACCGGGCTCCATTTGAAACCGGGCAGTTCTACTCCGAACTGCATCCCATGCGTATGGCCGGACAACATCAGATCGATGTCCGGATAATGGGGCCGGATCTCGGCGTCCCAATGGCTGGGGTCATGGCTCATCAACAGTTTGAAGGGATATTTTTCTGCCCCCCGATAGGCGAGGTCCATACGGCCATATTTCGGGAATCGCGCCTTGGCGCTCCAGTTCTCGATGCCGATGAGCGCAATCTGCTCGCCGCCACGTTCGAGCGCGACATGTTCATTCATCAGCAGGCGCCACCCCATCTCCTTTTCGATCTGTTTCAACCGGTCCAAATTCGCTTTTTTGAGCTCGGCCGTTTCCCACCACAGATAATCCCCATAATCATGATTGCCGAGCGTGGAAAAAACGCCCATCGGCGCCTTTAGCCGGCTAAAAACGGCCTGGTAGTCGGCCGTAAGCTCGGTGGCGATATTATTGACCACATCGCCGGTGAACAGGATCAGATCAGGCTTTTGAGCCAGCACCATGTCGATGCCCCGGTTGACAGCGGCCAGGTTATTCAGGCTACCTGTGTGGATATCAGACAGTTGAACAATTTTAAGGCCTTTAAAGGCCGCGGGAAGGTTATCAAACGCCAGCCTTACCCGGTGAATGCGGTAATTATATTTATTGCTGAAGCCATACAGGATAGCGCTATAGACGCCGGTGCCCAGCCCCATGCCCAGCCAGCTCAGGAAGGTACTCCGCGAGATGGAAAGCTCACCGCCTGAAACGGCCCCGCCGCCAGGCCGGCTGGATAGTTTTCCGATGCCCCATTGGATCACCCGGCGGATATCGTCGATCAGCAGAAATGCCACGGTCAGCAGCTTGGCGATATAAAGCCCGGCGATAATGGCGAAAAGATAATTATAGACCCGTGTATACTGGAAATGCAGAAAAATGGGCGCCAGAAAACACAGGACGGCAAGGACCGCGAATCCCCAATGCAGACTGTAAACCGTCAGCTTCCAGCGCGGCGACAGACCGTGGGTGACCGTCTTTATCGCCTGGAACACATACAGATCGATCAGTAACGCTACGACAACGATAATCAAAAGAAACCTCGGGCTGCGCATGAGAACGAATTTATGGAACTCTGGCGCGAATTTATGCCGAAGAATGTAAATTTGCCATCCTGTCAGCGAAAGATTTGCGTCTGGGAAGAATTAATTGTCATACATTAGCGGTTTGCCGGAAATCCGCTAATTTCCTTGGGGGAGAGGCGCCGGCGTAATTATATTATGGCAAAAACTATAGGAGTTGCGAATCAAAAGGGCGGGGTCGGCAAGACTACGTCCGCTATCAACCTGGCGGCCAGCTTTGCCGTATTGGAATTCAAAACGCTGCTGGTGGATGCGGATCCCCAGGCGAACAGCACTACCGGTGTAGGTTTCGATCTGCACAACGTCACGCAAAGCCTTTATGACTGCATGGTCAACCATATCCCCGTCCGGGATGTGATCCTCAAATCGGAGATCCCCCACCTGGATGTGGTGCCTTCCCATATCGATCTGGGTGGTTATGAGATCGAAATGATCAATCATCCCAACCGCGAAAGTGTGCTGAAAGGCATCCTGGAGCCTATAAAGAAGGAATATGATTTTATCATTATCGATTGTTCTCCTTCGCTGGGCCTGATAACCGTGAATGCCCTGACGGCGGCAGATTCCGTGATCGTGCCTGTGCAAACGGAATTTTTTGCGCTGGAAGGTCTTGGAAAACTGCTGAATACGGTCAAGATCGTCCAGAGCCGGCTCAACCCACAGCTGGCCATCGAGGGTATCCTCATGACCATGTATGACGGCCGTCTGCGGTTATGCAACCAGGTGGTCAGCGAGGTACGTAAACATTTTGACGAGATCGTTTTCAACACGATCATCCACCGCAATACGAAGATCAGTGAAGCGCCCAGCGTAGGCAAGCCTGTGATCCTGTACGACGCCCTCAGCAAAGGATCGGTGAACTACCTCAACCTGGCCAAGGAGATCCTGCAAAAGAACAATATGACCAGGATCAGACAAGAAGAGCGAATCTTAGAATAAGACGACAACAACATGAACACACCACATAAAAAAGATAAAGAGGCCCCGGGAAAAGGCAAAGAGGCCCTGGGAAAGGGTATTCGTTCCCTGCTGCAGAGTATAGATGCCGATCTGAAAACGACTTCGGGCGAATTGAAGTCGTCCGTCGTAGAAGCAGTGACCAATATGCTGCGTGTTCCCCTGGACCAGATAGAGACCAATCCGCGTCAGCCGCGGCATGACTTCGACGAGGTCGCGCTGCAGGAGCTGGCTCATTCCATCCGGCTGCATGATATTATCCAGCCTGTTACCGTTTCCAAGCTTCCTTCCGGTAAATATCGTCTTATCAGCGGCGAGCGCCGTTTCCGCGCCGCCAGGATTGCGGAGCTCAAGGATATCCCGGCTTATGTGCGTCAGGCGGATGACCAGCAGCTGCTCGAGCTGGCCTTGTTGGAGAATCTGCAACGTGAAGACCTGAACGCCATGGAAATCGCGCTTAGCTATAAACGAATGATGGAGGAGCTGAACTACACGCAGGAACAGGTAGCGGAGCGGATGGGAAAAGAAAGAAGCACCGTAGCCAATTATATCCGGCTGCTGAAGCTGCCGCCCGATATCCAGGTCGCCGTGCGCAGCAACCAGCTTTCGATGGGACATGCAAGGGCGCTGATCAATGTGGACACCGTGGATAAACAGCTGTATCTGTTCAACGAGATCAAGCAAAAAGGCCTTTCCGTGCGGCAGACAGAAGAGCTTGTCCGGAAGTTATACAAAGAGAATACCCCTGTTAAAAATTCCGTAAAGCCCAGCCTGCCCGAAGCATTCAAGCGAATTGAAGATAACTTAGCATCACATTTCAGCACGCGGGTAAAGCTCAATCACAACAAGAAGGGCGAGGGCAGCATTTCCATTGAGTATTACTCGCTCCAGGAATTGAACAAATTGCTGGACCAGCTGGGTGTTTCCGTAAATTAGCCGCCGCTCATGAAGATGGTCCGGTTTTTATTGGCCTTACTGGTTGGGTTAGGATTGCATCTTACCTGCTCCGCCCAGAACGACACCGTTCGTGTACAGCGCCTGCACTCCCAAAAACAGCAGAAGAATCTCTATAAGGTGGACTCGACCACCCGCAAACGGCATGACCCGCGGCGGGCGACGCTCTATTCTACGTTCTTTCCGGGGCTCGGTCAGTTCTATAATCGTAAATACTGGAAGATCCCCATCGTATGGGCAGCGGTAGGCATTCCGGCTTATACTTATTTCAACAACAGAAGCTGGTACCAGAAATGTCAGAAGGCCATCTCGCTCCTCGATATTTATACGACACTTGGCAAATCGTATCCCGGCGGAGATTCGCTAAAGCTCGTGGACCCGAAATTACAGGTGTTCATGACCGCCGGCGACGAGAATTCGCTTCGCACCTATCGTAATGAGTTCCGCAAGGACGAGGACTATTCCGTGCTTTTCTTTCTGCTTTTCTGGGGACTGAACATCGTGGACGCCACGGTGGACGCCCATCTCATGTATTTCGATGTCAGCAATTCGCTGACCCTGCATCTCCAACAGCCATCCGGCAACGTTACGCTCATGGGACCGGCAGGCCCCGGTATGGGTCTTAGCCTGGTTCTCGACTGGCACAAGCCGCAGCATGGGCCAAATAAAAAATTTGAACAATGAAGATCGCACTCATCGGTT
>DASZOW010000285.1:0-3332 GCA_035550615.1 Puia sp. | reverse complement strand
AGTTCCTGGTGCGGAATAAGGAAAGGCTGTTTGCCGCCGACCAGGATCATGTTCTTGTCTATGATCTACCTGCTAATGTAACGCCGCCGAGCATTTGTGACTCATTGACGGCGGTGGGGGTTCGCGCTTCACCAGATACGGTGACTGTCGGGGGGCAGGTGGTGCTGACGGCCAGTGTGAAGGCAGGCCGGGGAACGAGTACGAGCTTTTTGTTTGCCAGCGACGGGAGCTTTTTACATACGTTGACGGCGGCTTCGGCGGACAGCGTCGTGACCCTATCCGCGGATGCTCTCGCTAGGGGCGCCAATACGTTCTATGTGAAGATGCAGACCACGAACAACTGTGGTAGCGTGCTGACGGCGGTCGACAGCGTTACGGTCGTGCGGCTTGCGGCGATCGATACGACGGGTGCGGGCACGGATAGTGTGCAGGTGAAGGCGGGGCCGAATCCCTTTGCCGGTAGTTTTACCGTGATGGGATTGGATGCTTCGAGAGCCTATTCGATCCTGATCGCCAACAGCCAGGGCATGCGCATCTATGCTACGCAGGTCACCGGTGTGACAACGATGCCCATAGAGGGGTTGTCGCTCAAGCAGGGTGTTTACTGGCTCGAGGTGTACGACAAGGCTACGGGCAAACGGGTACAGAAGATCGAATTACTGAAGATCCCTTAAGGCGTCCGGTCCATGGGCGGCCTGGTAGTGTTTTTTCAGTTCTGCTATTTGCAACAGGATCTGATAGCTGGACAAGATGTCCGACGCGAATTCCTGCTGGCGGCCGGAAAGGCCATTGGGTTTTCCCTGAGATGCCAGTTGTGCGTTGACGGCGAGCTGTTCGTCGGACATGCCTTCTCCCAATGACTGGTAATATTGCATTTGTTGTTGAAGATCTTTGGTCATCGAGGCTGCGACCTTAGCGGCCAGGACGTCGTCATCGGCGGCATAACAATCCTGCAGGAACCAAAGAGAGAAGCGATTATCCATGTTACCGAGGTAGTCGGTGATGCCATAGGGGTAGTTGTTTATGTCGACGTTCCGGTCGTAGTGTTCCAATACGCGGCGGGCGTCTTCTTTCCGGCCTGCGTCGATGAGCGACTGGGCGATCTGTGCATGGGCCAGTTTCAGCTTGTTGAGCTCACGGCGGTTGTCGCCATCGAAATATACGCCCGGCGTGCCGGCGTGACCATATTTGAATTTTTCCATGACGTTCCTATAGGCCACATCATTATCCACCTGGCTGTTCTCTACCGGCGCCAGCTCATAGGACATGCCGCGGCTGCGAATGTATTTGCCCAGGCCCAGCTGTGTGGGATCATTGGGGTTGGTAAAGCAAATGGGCCGTTTCCATTTATTGGCGGCGATGATGGCCAGCATAGTCAGCTCATTTTTGAGCAGGTAGTTCTTGCCCTGTGCGATCTCCATGTCCACTTCCGGTACGATATGTTCGCCGGGATGGGCGGCGCCGCTGGCTAATGCGGCCTGGGCGTCTACGGGGATGGAGAACCGTCTTGTCGGGAGCAGGTTGAACAGCATGCCGCCGTCGGACTGGGTCATATAGCGGGGGTCGTCGTTGGCGATCACGGTTTTGAAGGTATCGTAGAGGTCGTAGTATTTATCCTTGTTCCATCCGGGCATGTTGTTGGCGAAATAGACGATATTCTTTTTGTCGCCCATGATCTGGTCTTTGGTGAAGAGGACGTCGAGCGGGGCGGCATCGTTGATCTTGTATCGGAGCTCGTTGATGAGCCAGTCCATGCCGGAGAGCGTATTGATGATGACGCGGACGTCGGGGCGGATGCCTTCTACTTCCTGGGCGTACCAGATGGGGTAGGTGTCGTTGTCTTCGAAGGAGAAGAGGACGGCGTTTTTCGGGCAGGATTCGAGGTAGTCGACGGCGATGTCGCGGGCGAGGGTTTTTTTGCTGCGGTCGTGGTCGTTCCATTCCTGGGCGCCCATGAGAACGGGGGCCGCGAGGAGGCAGACGATGGCAGCGGAAATCGTGCATGCACCCGGGAAGGAGGAGTGGAAGCGATTCGGAAGCAGGCGGGGGAGGTACTGTTCGAGGAGTCGTTGTACGCCGATGACGCCGAGGCCGATCCAGATAGCGAAGACGTAGAAAGAGCCGGCGAAGGCATAGTCGCGTTCGCGGGGTTGGAGGCCGGCCTGGTTGAGATAGATGACGATGGCGAAGCCGGTGAAGAAAAAGAGGATGCCGGTGACGAGGGCATCGCGGCGGTTGCGGCGGTATTGTACCAGCAGGCCCAGGAGACCCAGCAGGAGCGGGAGCATATAGAGCCGGTTATACGATTTGTTATTCTTATGGATGGAATCGGGCATGTGGCTTTGGTCGCCATAGAGGAGGTTATCGATGGCGGAGATGCCGCTTACCCAGTTGCTATCCCTTGGGTTGCCGAAGCCCTGGACGTCGTTTTGTTTGCCCGCGAAGTTCCACATAAAATAGCGCAGGTACATCCAGCCCGCCTGATAGCGGATGAAATATTTGATGTTATCGGCCATGGTCGGCTGAGCGTCGGGGTCCATGCCGGAGAAGCGTTTGTAGGTATCGATCTCGGACCGATCGTTGCTGGGGTTCCACATGCGTGGGAAGAAATGCGAGGAGGGCGTATTGGTCCAGTCCTGGGCATATTGTTTGCCCGCTATTTCGTATTTATGGTCGCCTTTGACATAGAGGTCGCCGGCTTCGACGGTGGGCGCCTGGTCGGTAAAGTCGGGGCCATAGATGATGGGCCAGTCGCCATATTGCTGACGGCTGAGATAGCCTACGAGGCTCACGGGGTTGTCCACGTTGAACATGTCCACGCCGGGGTCGGCGTTGCTGCGGATCATGGTGGTAAAATATGTAGAGTAGCCGAGCAACATAAACGACGCGCTCCACAGGCCGATCTTCAGCAGGTAGAAATTCCTTTTTCGGGCCCAGCGGATGCCGAGGGCGATGGCGATGGCCAGGAGGATGAAGAAGGCGGCAAAGCCCGTGAAGAAAGGCAAGTCGAGGTTGTTGACGAAGAAGATGTCGAAGGCGCCGGCGGCTTTGATGGTATATTGGATGACCAGGACCTGGACAATTCCCGTGACGGCGCAGCCCGTCAGGAAGGCGAGGGCTACCCCTGATTTTGTCGGTTTATAGCGTTTGAAATAATAGACCATGACGATGGCGGGGATGGTCAGCAGGTTGAGGTTATCGACGAAGAAGATATCGAAGGCGCCGGCTCCTTTGATGGTGTATTGGATCACGAATTTCTGGACGATGCCGGTGATCGTGCAGCCGATGAGGAAGGCGAGGACGGTGCCGGGTTTCGTGGGTTTATAGCGTTT
>DASZOW010000284.1:0-3102 GCA_035550615.1 Puia sp. | reverse complement strand
GAGGGAGAGGTGGACGGGTATATCGTTCATTTCAACGAAAGCCTGTTCACGACTTTTTTGCAGGACGGCCAATATCTCGAACGGTTCCATTTTTTTTCGGGGAGCAGCGAGGAGGGGGTGTGTGAGTTGTCGCCGTCGGTGCTGGATAAGGCGGTGATGCTTTTTGAATCGATGCTTGGGGAGGTTGCCGAGCCCGATGTGTATCAGCTGGATATGATCCGGGTGAAGCTGCTCGAGTTTTTTATTTTGGTGGAGCGGTCCGATACGGGGAGCAAAGGGCAGCCCTTCCCACCTCAGAAGCTGGCGTTACTAAGAAATTTCAAACAGCTGATCGATAAGCAGTTTCGGCAGCTTAAGCTACCGAAGGCATATGCGGAGCAGTTGCATGTGACGCCGAATCATCTGAATGCGGTTTGCCAAGAGCTAGTGGGAGAAACGGCCGGCGATCTGATCCGGGACCGTGTCATCCTCGAAGCAAAGCGGCTGTTGGTCAACGCAGATCTTACGATCACGGGGATTGCCTATGAGCTGAATTTTGCGGATGGGTCATATTTTACGAAGTTCTTCAGGAAGCATGCGGGCATGACGCCGGAGGAGTTCAGGCGTGGGGCGGGTTAGCCGATTTTTATTGCGGCTTGGAATTCGTGTATCCGACCAATGATACTGCGATCTGGAAGATAAAGCGGAGACGAGGACGTTCGTATCAATTACTGTCTTTATCGCCATAAGAGGAGTCGTCTTCATTTAGCCATTGGTCCATGGTATCGTTGGTATAGCCTTTGTCCTCCCAAATTTGATCGGCTTCACCGATGGCTTTAAAAGCAAAATATCTGGCGAGATAGCGTTTGATGTGCAGCAAGTCGGCCTCTGGAATATCAGAGGAATAGAGCTTTAATAACTCTTGCTGAATATTGCTTAAAGGACGGGCTGCCGACATACGTTCAAATTCTAAATATTATGTAAAGATAATTAAAATATCAGAAATTTTATAACACTGCGGCGCTAATCTCCTGGCTGTCAACATGCTTACCTCAGTTAGCGACGGGATTTCGGCGGTGAAGATGTGAAGACCTGGAGCACCACAGAGATGACGATCAACGACAGGCCCAGATAGAACGATCCGTTGAAGTCCCGGTTCTCATGGAAGATCAGCACTGCGAGGACAATGCTGTAGACAGGTTCGAGGTTGAAGCTGAGGTTTACGGTAAAAGCGGGGATTTTCTTGAGCGCCTCCGCTACCAGCAAGTATAGTCCTACCGTACAGAATAGTGCGAGCATCACCAGATACACGAGATCCATGGTGGTAGGGATCAGATGCTGCACCGGTGAAAAATGAAGATAGATGGGTAATAGGATGCCGATGCCCACGGTAGCGCCGAGCATCTGGTAATAGTTCATCATCCTGGTGTCGAACTTCCTGACCAGCTTCTCATTGGTCATAATGTATAGCGAGCCGAAGAAGGAGGAGATCGTACCGAGGATGATACCTGTCCTGTAAGTGATATCGAAATGAAAGATCAGACTCCCGCCGATCAGGGTGAGCGTGCTCAGCAGCAGCTCGACCACCGAGAGCCTGCGGTTATTCATCACGGGGTTCAGCAACGCGGTAAAGAATCCGGTGAGACAAAAGCAAACGACACCGATCGAGACATTGGAATACTTGATGCTGGCATAGAAGAACACCCAGAACAGGGCGGGCAGCAGGCCTGAAGCGCTGAGCCGGAACGCTTCCCGAAAGCTATAGTGTTTGAATAGTTTTGTGACCTTTAGGATGCCATAGAGTAAGATACAGGAAATGGCTACGCGGAGCCAGACCAGCGAGGCGGCGTTGATGCTGATGAGTTTACCGAAGATGCCGGTGAAACCTCCCAGGATGACGGCGATATGGAGAAAGATAAAGGACTTCTTCATGACGATGAACTTCCGCAATAATCGGGTTTTTCCGGCGGTTTTTCCGGGGGAAATTTGGAGGATGAAAAAGATTACCTATCCAGCGATCTTATATTTCGGGACTCCTGTGGTGCTGATCGGCACGGTGAATCCGGACGAGTCTTATAATCTTGCGCCGATCTCTTCCATCTTCTGGTTGGGATGGCGGGCGGTAATCGGCATCAGCGCATACTCGCAGACGACGAAGAACCTGCTCAGAACAGGGGAATGTACGTTGAACCTGCCGTCGGTGCACCAGGTCGATGCGGTCAACCGGCTGGCGTTGACGACGGGGTCCGATCCGGTTCCTGAAGGTAAACGGCTGCGGGGCTATCGGTTCGAGGCACGAAAATTCGAGATTGCAGGGCTGACGCCGCGGCTGTCGGGTACGGTGAAGGCGCCGATGGTGGGGGAATGTCCGGTTTCCATGGAGGCCAGGGTGATGGCATCGGATTCGGTTGGAGAGGACAAGGACGAGCTTCGGGGAAGGATCCTCAAGATCGAGCTGAAGATCGAGCGGGTACATCTCGACGACAGTATCATCATGAATGATCAGCCGAATCGGGTGGACCCTGACAAGTGGCGGCCGTTGATCATGAGTTTTCAGGAGTTCTACGGGCTTGGTGAAAAGGTGCATCCCAGCACGTTGGGGCAGGTGCCGGAGCGGCTTTACCGGACGGCGGATATCGACGAGGCGGTGGCGCGGGAGGGCGTTGAGCAGAAGGCGGCTGAACAATAGGGGGCGTACCGGGGAAGCGGCAGGAAGCACGGCAGACGGTAGGATAGGCACGGCCCGGGAGCGCGGTGGCGCGGGAGGGCGTTGAGCAAACAACGGCGGCACAATAGGGAGCGTACCGGGAAGCGGTGGCCCGCGAAACAATTAGTATGTTTGCGGATAAAATCGAGTAACCGTGTCACCTCTTATTGAAATCAACGATCCGCGGCTGGGCGATCCGGCCGTCGTAATTATAGATGTCAGAATGGGCGCAGACGCGCATGGGCGTTATTTAGCAGGGCATCTTCCGAGGGCGATCTTTGCCGACCTGGACAAGGACCTGAGCACCAAGCCGACCGACCCCGCGTATGGCGGGCGGCATCCGCTGCCTTCTCCCGCTGATTTTGCTGCTACGCTTACGCGGTGGGGCATCACGCCTGCCACACACGTGATCGCCT
>DASZOW010000283.1:0-3564 GCA_035550615.1 Puia sp. | reverse complement strand
TGTGTCAATTTCTCTTCCAATACCAGACCTGAAGACACCGGGCTGATCCTGCACACGACCGTCACCATCGGTTATGATACGCCCTGGAAAAAGATGCACGAGGCACTGGTCGAAGCGGCTCACCGGACCGATCTCCTGGAGAAAAGTCCCGAGCCCTTCGTGCTGCAAACCAGTCTTGATGACTTTTACGTTTCCTACCAGCTGAACGTATACACGAAAGAGCCCAATAAGCAGGCCGTTATCTATTCCCAGCTACACCAAAATATACAGGACGCCTGCAACGAAGCTGGCATTGAGATCATGTCCCCCCACTACCAGTCCATGCGCGACGGCAACGCGACGACTATCCCGCCGGATTACCTGCCGAAGGACTATGAGGCGCCGCCTTTCACGGTGCGCCAAAAGGGTGATGAAAAAAAATAATTCTAAGGCTGGTCATTCCCCTTCTTCTCTCAGGATCTTTCCAATGTGGAACTGGACAAACCCGTCCATGGAATTGATCCGCTTGGTGTTGGCGGTGTAATTTAACGGCTTTATGAGGTAACCCGCTACCCCCAGCCGATCGGTCTCGACCCGGTCCTGTTGCTCCCCGGAGGTTGTCATGACAAAAACCTTGATTGGATTGAATATGGGGTCGGCTCTCAGTATCCTCAAAAACTCGATCCCGTTCATCCTTGGCATATTGATATCCAGCAGGATAATATCCGGCAGCGGCGCCATCGGCGGACGCCCCTCTTTTCCCCGAAGCATGTCCAGCGCCTCGATGCCGTTAAAGGCCGTGTGCAGTTCGTATGGAAGATCGAGCTTGTCCAGCGATCGTTCCACGCTGATAACATCCAGCCTGTCGTCTTCAATCAAAAGAATTACTTTGTTTTTCATACCCTTTCTTTTGGCCAGGTAAAAATAAAACTTGTCCCGCCGGCGGGCGAAGAAACAACTTTTATGGTGCTATGTTTCTCTTCAATGATCTTTTTTACGATGGCAAGGCCGACTCCCGTGCTCTCGCTGTCATTCTTTTCCCGCAGGGTTTGGAAGATGACAAAAATCCTGTCATGGTATTCCGCCGGAATACCTGGACCGTTATCACTGACATAAAATTCGTAGTATTCTTCTTTCTCGTTGGCGGAGATGGTTATCTGACCTTGCCCATACTTGACTGCATTGCTAATGAGATTGCCAAGCACCTGCTGTAAAAGGAGTCGCTCGGTATATAATTCTGGCAGATTGCTACAGGTTAGGTTATGCTCCTTCGGTATCATGACGTCGGCCAACTCAGTCACCATTTCGCTGACATTCACCCGTTCTTTTACCAGCTGATCGCGCCCGATGCGCGCATATTCCAGCAGGCCGTCGATAAGATTCTCCATCCGCCCGATCCGCTCGGGGATGATATCCAGGTATCGCCGCATCCTGGGTGAGATTTCGGCGGAAAGGTCTTCTTCTATCCATTGAATAACATTGGCGATGCCCCGTGCAGGGGCCTTCAGGTCATGGGACACGACATAGGCAAATTGATCCAGTTCGTCGTTCTTCTTCTGCAGCGTGCCGATATTCTTACTGAGCTTGGACGACATCGTATCCAGGGACAGCGATAGGTTGCTAAGCTCGTCGTTCTTGTCGTCGTTGACACGCGAAAAATCGCCGCGGGAGATATTTTCTGCCAGGCTCACCAGTCTCTGAATTCGCCTGGAGATCTTCAGCACCAGGAAAACGGCTGTTCCGGTGCTGATCAGGATCATCGCAATACTGAAGAGCAGCGAAAATCGTTCTGTCTGCCGGATCGACCGGGATAGCGTTACCCGCCGCTGGTCCCGAAGGCCATATTCATACTGGTCGAATGAACTAAAAAGCTGTGCGATCTGATCGTTATAGCTTTTGCCGACTTCTTTTTTTAGTTGTGTTTCAAAGAGATAATTATACTCTTTGTTGGCAACGGAGTCGAATGAAGATCGCTTTTTGGCGTCGATCAGTGAATCCGCGAAGGAAACCCATTGCCGGTGCAGCAGCTCGATAGAGTCGATCTTTTGACGCTGGTTGGGGGAAGAAGCAGCCTCCATTTCTTCTTTCAACAGGGATGGGATCGTTCGCAGGCCATTGTAATAAGCGGCAAGAAAATGCACGTCGCTCGTCAGCAGATACCCTCTGAACGAACTTTGCATATCGGTTATATTTTTATTCAATGCGCCGGATTTGCGGATCACTAATTCGCTCTGCGTCAGGAAATGGGTGTCATTATTTACCTTCAGGGTGAGCCTATAGTTGAAATAGGAGTCGAGCAGATCGATGGAGATCGCAATGAGGAATCCGATTGAAATTTGTGTCGACAATTTCATAGGGTCGAAGGTACGCCCACATAGCCATTTTTTCGTAAATTACTTCACCATGAAATACGTTGCTATCGTTCATTTACTTTCACTTTGTATTTTGCGGCTTCACCAGGCGGAGCGTTGAGTGATCAGATGCTATATATTTGTGGTACTCTATCTCACTACGTATGCTGAAAAAAAGATTATTTATCGTTTCGAACCGTCTTCCTATTACCATCGAGCAGAAGGACAATGGATTTACCAGCAGGCCGTCTTCCGGCGGACTGGTATCCGCGATCACCGGGTATTTACAAAAAGGTGGACAGGAAACATTTTCGGAAACTTTTTGGGCCGGTGTGCCGGGGTGTACGGAAAAGACCTGGGCCATAGCCATGAACAGCCTCTCCGGCTCCCAATATGGGTATTTGCCCATATTTCTCAATTGGAAAAAATACGAGTTGTATTACAACGGGTTTTCCAATTCCGTCCTTTGGCCGCTATTTCATTATTTCCCGTCGTTTGTGGACTACAATTCTTCCTATTACGAGGCTTGGCTGGAAGTGAATGGCGTATTTGCAGAAAAGCTGGGTGCGCAGCTGAGGAAAGACGACGTGGTTTGGATACACGATTATCACCTGTTGCCGCTCGCTGGACTGCTTAGAAAACGCATTCCTACGCTGACGATCGGCTTTTTCCTGCATATTCCTTTTCCTTCCTATGAATTGTTCCGGTTGATCCCCAAGGGCTGGCAGCGGTCAATCTTATCGGGAATGTTGGGCGCCGATCTCATCGGTTTTCATACCATCGATTATGCGAGCCATTTTCTATCTTCCGTAGAGGAAGTGCTGCAGATCGAGCATGATGGGCAGCTCATTTGGTGGGAGAACCGCCAGGTGAAGGCCGATGCCTTCCCGATCGGCATTGATTTCGAAAAATACAACCACGCCTGCGACGATCCGAAGGTGAAGGAGGTCAGGAAACAATACCTGGAGCTCAAAGGGACGCGAAAGCTGATCTTTTCGGTGGACAGGCTGGACTATACGAAAGGCGTCGCCAACCGGCTGAAGAGCTATCAGCATTTCATCACTTCCTTTCCCGAATACAAAGGCAATGTCATCTTCGTTCTTGTGATCGTTCCATCGCGAGACGTCATTATCAAATACGCCGAGCGGAAAAAGATCATCGACGAGGCGGTTGGGAACATTAATAGTAGCCTGGGCTCCGTGGTATGGCAGCCGATCATTTATAAATACGGTCA
>DASZOW010000282.1:0-5949 GCA_035550615.1 Puia sp. | reverse complement strand
GAGTCGATGATGCCCTCGCGGCCCGGCTGCCGTTGAAGCTTGTAATGCCAGGTGATGTCCAGCCTTAGCGAGTCATGCGGCATCAGCGGCTCGGACAGCGGCACCATTTGATTCGTGGTAGTGGCCTCATTGTTATCCCAGGCCACCTCCGCGCCCCGGATCTTTATGTCGTCGACCCTGATGCCGGCCGATGTATCCACATAACCGTTCCGCCCGCCGCCGCGCCGGACATTCTGGATCAACTTCATATTCAAGCTCCTCAATGTATCCGGGCTGTTGTTCGTGTAGACGATCTGCTCCACGCCCCGGATAAGCGGGCTCGGCGGCATTACCGTTAGCGAGATCGTATAGCGTCCATGATTCTCCCAGTAATTTTTTCCCGGCTTCCCGTCGAGGCTCCGGGTTCCATTGTCATAGGCCTTTTGTATATCGGCAGGCAGCGTAAGCGTTTGTGCGCCGGCTTCCATAAAACCGAAGCCCAAAAGAGCGGTGAATAGGATTGACTTTATCATGCCCAAATATAGGCCCTTTTCCGGGCAATCGCTCGTGCCGTGCCGGATACCTCGCCGCTTTGCCAGCCCCTAATACCCCGGATTCTGCTTCAGCTGCGGACTAAGATTCAATGTATTCACCCCAAGCGGAAATATATTCGTGTGGTCATCCCCGTCCGGCTGCTTATCCCACCACGTGCCCGTGCTGAAAACACCCCACCGGATCATATCGGTCCGCCGCCGGCCTTCGCCGATAAACTCCCTTCCCCATTCATCCAGCATCTCCTGGTCCGTAAGCTGGCTGCCATCCGTATTATACAAGCTCGGTGAACCCGCCGGATAATTCCGCGCCCGAACCGCATTCAGCAGCTTAGCCGCAGCCGCCTTGGCCCCTGCCCGGTATTTGCATTCCGCAAGATCATAATAGATCTCGGTCAGCCGGATCTCCGCATACGAAGACGTGATCCGGTTGGGGTCGGGCGTCGGATAGTAAGGATATTTCACCAGGTTCACACCCGACGAATAATCCGCATGGTTCATATCCGATTCCTTGTCCGCAAGCGGCACACCGGGCGGCGTATTCCGGAACCAGCCCACCTGGTCGCGGATAAACAACTTATAATTCGTAGCCTTGCCATCCCGCACCGTATCCTTGACTCCATTTGCATTGACATATGGCAAATACCCATACAGGAACATGCCTTCCCGCGTGCTATTCCCGAGATTCTTATACACCTTTAACCGGTAATCGTCGGGATAATGCTGAAACTTAATAAAGGGTTTCCCCAACGAATAGGCATACTCGACACTATCCACATCCCTGCCCGGCTGTAGCGCGAACTCCGGGTTCGCATTCCCGAAATCCGTAAATCCAAGATAGCTTGGCGCCCGGTAAGTCATACACCAGAAATACATGCTCCCGCCATATTGCCAGTGTGTAAGATTAAGCGTGCTGGGAAAGCCGAAGATCACCTCCGTACCCGGCAGACTGTTCGTATAATCGAACGGTGCGTCCCACCGGGTCGCCAGCGAATAGCTCCCATATTTGCCGCCGATGATATCCTCACACACCGAATCACAGCTTGCAAAACGGTCCACGCCCGTCCACACCTTCGAGTTGAGATAAAGCCGGGCCAGCAGTGCGGCGGCCCCTGCCTTTGTCCACCGGCCGGCGGCATTGGCGCCAAGCGAAGTATTCGTCGGAAGATCCGGCAGCGCCGATTTCAGTTCCGATTCGATCCAGTTGAAAGCCTCTTGCGGCGATACCTGCGGTCCGCTTTGCGTAGAATCCTTTACCTCCTTTACCAGCACGATGTTGCGGAAAAAATCCAGCGCCCGGATATGGAACCAGGCCCGCATCGTCCGCAGCTCCGCCTTGAAGTCCGCCAGCTCCGTCGTCGACACGCCCAGCTTCACCGGATCCGAGATCGACTCCATATCCTGCAGCGAATTTGTCGCCAGCGACGCCCCCTGGTAGAACGCGATCCATGCCCCGTCGCAAAACCCATCCGTAGGCACCCACGTATGATAATGCATCCGCTGAAAATAGCCCCCATTCTGCCAATCCCCCTGCCGGTTGGGCGTCATCAGCTCGTCCGTAGGATCCTCCTCGGCCGCAAACACATCGTTCCCCTGTATGCTCCAATAGCCGTGTTCGAAGCTTCGGATAAAATCCTGGATCACCGCCTGCCGGCTCGTCAAGAATTGATTCGCCGTGATAGTATTGTACGGAACCTCCTTCAGTTTGGTGCAGCCGGCGCCCAACACCGCCAGCGCTACAGCCATATAAAAAAAATATTGTCGCATCATTAAAAGATTTGTATTTAAAATTGTACCTGTACCCCCACCAACAATTGCAAAGCGCCGGGATAATAATTCAGCGTCCCGTTATGATTACCATCCTGGACGACTCCCGGCCACAAACCGTTAACCGCGACCCCATCCGGGTCACCGCCTTTGTACTTAGTGAACGTATGCAGATTCCTGCCCGTCGCATAGATGCGGACCGAATGCAGATATTTCGAATCGATCCTTTGCGTAAACCCAACCGACACATTGTCCAGTTTTACAAACGTTCCATCCTCCAGGAAATAGTCGCTCAGGATGGCGGCAGTCTTCGGATTCGTCAGCTTCGAATATTTGCCACCGTCATACGCCGTGGTGAGCAGATTTACATTCGACTGCTGCGCGGGCGTCCCCAGATAAAAAGCGTAGCTATCGAAGATCTTATATCCGAACTGTCCGCGCAAGAACACCCCGAGGTCCCACTTGCCATAAGTGAAGGTGTTGCCCATGCTGGCCATAAATTTCGGCAGACCGTTACCCACAAAGCGCCTGTCCGTATTCGATGCCTGCGTAGCGGAGACCACCTGGTTCTTCTGGTTATAGACAAGCAGACCTCCCGTATTATCGACACCTGCCGATTTAAGAATATAAAAGCTGCCGACGCGTCTTCCTTCCTGAAGCCTTTCCAGGTTGCCCGGGCTGCCCGGCGCCGGCATGCCTACCCCATCCTGGAATTTGCCGCCGTTGTAAAGCTGGTTCGAGAAGGAGACAAAGTCATTTTTATTCGTGTTGCCCGCCAGCATCACATTGTAGGTAAACCGCTTGTTCCGCACGATATAAGCCTGGACCTGGATCTCGATGCCCGAGTTCTTCATCGTGCCGACATTCACGTATGTCGAGGTCTGCAGGTTCGGCGGCACGGGGACATTATAGCTGCCCAGCAGGTCCTGGTTCTTGCGGGTGTAGTAGTTGACGCTACCCGAGATCCGGTTGTTCAGCAATGCAAAATCCAGCCCCACGTTGAAATTGATCGCCTTCTCCCAGCGCAGATAGGGATTCACATTTTGCGATGGCCCGAAGTCCTGGTACGTAGTCCCGTCAAAGGGGTAGTAACCATAGCCGCCGTATGTCAGCAGACTCTGATAGTCCGCAAAATCCTGGTTACCCGTGACGCCGTAGTCGCCGCGGATCTTGAGGCTGCTGAGCCAACCCGAGGTCGCCGTCATAAACTTTTCCTCCGAGATCAGCCAGCCGGCGCTGAGGGCGGGGAAATTGCCCCATTTATTGTCGGTCCCGAATTTCGTGGATCCCTCGTGCCGCAGGCTGGCGGTGAGGAAGTATTTCTTGTCAAAATCGTATGTCAGCCGGCCAAAGAATGCCGCCAGGGCGCTGCTGTTTTGATTCGACCCCATGTTTGTCACCCCTTGTTGCTGATCGTATGTCCCCGATCCGAGGTTGTTATAGGTCATGGCGTCGAAGGGGATGCCCTGGTTCGTCGCATCGAATTCCTGGTAGTTGA
Source organism: Puia sp. (assembly GCA_035550615.1). Taxonomy (GTDB): domain Bacteria; phylum Bacteroidota; class Bacteroidia; order Chitinophagales; family Chitinophagaceae; genus Puia. Next base: position 2,154 of record DASZOW010000282.1, on the reverse strand, counting down.
AGTACTGGTAGGAATAGCCGCCGAGCAGACGCAGCGAATGTTTCCTGATGGCCAGCGAATAGTTGCCCGTCCATTCGATACTCGTCTGCGTATTTTCCTGCTGTTCCTGTTTGGCCGTGTTGCGGCCGTTTCCGCCGTTGATGATTAGCACGGTGGAAAGCGTGCTGGGCGTGAAGTCCTGTTCCTTATACGATCTGCTGATCTCCCCGATGGTTAGCACCGTATTCAGGTTGGGCAGGATATTCAGCTTAAAGCTGCCGCCCAGATCGAGCTCTTTGATCTGCTGATAGGACTGGACCAGTTTCGCCACTTCCACCGGGTTTCCCGCAAAAAGCCCGCCGTTGATATAATTGAAGTTGCCCACACTGTCGTAGATGGGAAGCGTGGGGTTGAGCGTCAGCGCCCAGTTGAAGTTCGCATAGTCTGCCCCGTTGTTCATCTGGTAACGCGGGGCCACGTTGATGTTGGCAGAGAATAAGCCATTGGCGGCCGTGTGATTCAGGCTGAGCCTGGCCCCGTATTCCTTTTTGTTGGAGCGGAGATCCAGGCCGTTGGCATATCGGTAGTCGATGGTGGCGAGATAGTTGTCGTGGATGCTGCCGCCCGAGAATTGCAGCGTATGCTTTTGCGAGTAGTCCGGCCGCCGGGTCACCGCTTTCAGCCAGTCGGTACGCGCGCCCGCATCGGCGCCGCGGTTATGCGCCAGGAATGATTGCGGCGAAAGCACTTTCAGTTGATTCGTAGCCAGGTTATCTGCCACGTATACATCATAGAGCGTTTTCGGTTGCGAGCTGCCCGATTTGGTCGTGATCAGCACGACGCCGTTGCTGCCCCGGGTGCCATAGATAGCCGAGGCCGCGCCGCCTTTGAGGACGTCGATCGATTCGATATCGTTCTGGTTGAGGTTATCGATGTTGCCGCCGGGCACGCCGTTGATGACGAACAGCGGACCGAGGCCGGCGTTGCGTGACGATACACCGCGAAGTTGCAGACTTGTCGTCGAGTTCGGGTCGGCCGCCGCCGTGTTGGTCACCGTGAGACCGGCTACCTTGCCCTGGATGGCCATCAGCGGATCGTTGTTAGCGCCCGTGAGCAGGTCTTTGGAGGAGATGTGCGTGATCGCGCTGGACACTTCCCGCTGCGCCAGCGAGCCATAGCCGATGCTGACGACGACCTCCTGTTCGCTCTTGGGGTTCGGGATCATTGTCACCGCTAGATCCGACTTACCTTTTACCGCGACCTCCTGGTTCATATATCCCACATGCGATATAAGCAGCACCGGTGAGTTTCCCGAGACGCTGATGCGAAAAAAGCCGTTGCTGTCGGCCACCGAGAACAGCCGGGTGTTTTTAAGTTGTATAGACGCCCCCGAGAGCGGTTGCCCATCTGGTCCCGTGACCTTGCCGCTGATTTCGCGGCCGGGCCCTCGTCCGCCGGTGTCGATGGCTGGTGGTGCGCGTTTCGTGACAAAGACCGTTTTGTCCTCGATATAGTAGTCGAGTGGCTGGCCCTGGAAGCATTGCCTGATCGCATCCAGTACGGGTGCGTTCTTCAGCCGGATGGTCACCGGTGTGGCGTCCCGGAGCACTTCCGCCTTATAAAAAAATTGGTAGCCCGTCTGGTTCTCGATCTTCGCAAACGCCTCGCGTAGCGGCGAGTTCGAAAGTGAAAGCGTGACATTTTGCGAGAGCGCCTTTCCACTGGCGTCGAGCAGGACCATGGTGGTGAGGATAAAAGTCAGCTTGATGGTTAGTACCAACGAATAGCTCGGGCAATCGTGTTTGGCAAGACGATACATGATAACGTTGTTTTGGTCTATTTAATGGTCTGTATACTTAGTGGTCTCGGTCACTGGGGCGTCTCGTGTTTTCGGTACCGGCTACCTGATTCGGTGTCTCCGTCCGCTCATCTCGGCTTGTTTGGCTACCTGGTTCCGGTGTCCGCTTCAGCTCATCTCGGCTTCCTCGCTACCTGTTGCTGGCGTCCCCGGCTACGGCAAAATTGTGAGCACCCTGCCTTCGAGCCGGCTATGAACGCCCGTCTTTCCAAGGCCGATCATGACCTGCGACAGCCGCAGGCTGCGTTGCATCCTACCCGCGAACAGCGCGGTGCCCGGTTTCCCTGCGAAGACGATCCGGATGTCATACCATCGGG
>DASZOW010000281.1:0-5577 GCA_035550615.1 Puia sp. | reverse complement strand
GATCCTTTTCTGGGTGGTGACGGTACTCTTCACCATCGTTCAGTCTCGCATCATCCACTACTCCTCGCTGGCCTGGTTCGCCGTGACTTTCCTCGGCGCCTATTCCATCTACAAATGGGATAGAAAAGAGCTGATATACAGGAAATATGTCGGTATCCTTCTAGGCGTGCTGGGCGGGCTCATCTCGCTGCTGATCCTGGGGGTTGCGGTCATCGGCTTGAATGTAAAAAGGCTCGCGCCTTATGTCGACGATACCTTTGCACGGGGTAACATGGAGGCGGATGTACACTGGACCGGGTTCGAAGGCGCCATCGGTCTGCTGCTGGTCGTCGCGCTGATCCTGGGCATCCGCAGCCTGGTCCGCCGCAATTACAGCGGTGCGGCCGGTTTCCTTTTTGTCGGGACCGCTATTGTCGTCTTCTTCGCTTCGGCGATCATCGTCCCCAAAGTGGAACGCTACAGTCAGGGCGCCGCAATTGACTTCTTTATCCAGCGCCAGGGATGTGACTGCTATGTACATACGCTGGGCTATAAAAGTTATGGCGACCTTTTCTACACCCATAAAGAGAAACCCGCCAATCCCAATGCCTACGATCAGCAATGGCTGCTCACCGGCCCCATCGATAAGCCGGTGTATTTCGTCACCAAGGTGGATCGTGTGCAGAAATGGGAAGACCCGGCCAAATACCCCGACCTCAAGGAATTGTATCGGAAGAATGGTTTTGTGTTCCTGAAACGGGATGTTCCCCCGCCGGCCCCGCCCGCACCGGCGCCCGCTGCATCCGCCGTAACGCCGTCATCCGCACCGCCGGGCCGTTAAGCCAGCCACTGGGCGCTATTTCTTTTTGCCGCCCGAGAAGAACCGCAGGATGCTGCTGACAATCTTATCATTGGAGCCAAGACGGCCCTTGACGGCCGTATATGCGGAGAGCAGCGCATTGTCCAGCTTGACCAGCAGCTTGTTACTTCCATCTCCGGGTCTTGCCTGATAGAAGGTCGCCCGGCGATAAGGATTGGCCTCTTCGGTATAGTAATAAAGCGCTATCGATCGGCGGAAGGTGCCTTCGGGGCAGGTCATCGGCAGCGGATGCCCGTGATAGGAATCGGCATCGGTATTGAAGATCACGCAACGATTGTAGACAGGTAATACGCTTTCTTCACAGGCCTTCATCTTTCTATCCCACAGTTCCAGCTTTCCGCCCCATTCTTCGTGCCAGTCCCTGTTCAGATAGACGAGCACGTTGACCCGGCGTTGCCAGTTGCGATGATGCGGATGCACGGTGAAGTCGGCATGGATATTCAAAAAACCGCCCCTGGTACTCTGGTGGATACCACCGCCTTCGAGACCTTCGTCTTTTTGAAGGCCCTTGATACCGGTGATCTGGCTCAGCCATTTCAGGAATTCAGGAGAGTTGAGCTCGTTGATCGTTTCCTTGATGGATTCGGGCAACAGGTCGATCTTGTTCAGCCCACGCTTGTCTTCGTTATAATGTTTATAGTTGATCCAGCCATCGGTTTCGTTGAGCCGGTCGAATTCCGCAATACATTTGTCGAGGATGGCAGGATTCAGGAAATTTTCCAGCACGATATGGGGATAAGGACCGGCGCTTTGATACCTTTTGCTGAGCTCGGGTAGCTGAGCGGTCCATTTTTCGTAGTCGAAGATCTGAGTCGTGGTGGCTGTTGTCACTGCGTGGTTTTTTTTGGATTGGCCCTGCGGCTTTGTTCGAAATTTAAACCTTCGGGCCAATCGAACGCTAATGATTGGCCTTCGGCCTGGAACCCTTGGGTCCCAGAGCCGCAAAGTTACGAAAAAACGTCTATTTACCCCGTTAAGGCTTTGCAGTTATGCATCTGTACGCCTGGGCCACGCCGGTCCGTTTAGTCCCGCCTCGATTCGAGCGTAAATCCAATGGTCGTGCCGACGTCGGGAGTACTCCGCACGTGGATCGACTGCCCGTGCGCCTCGACAATATGTTTGCAGATGGCTAGCCCCAGTCCTGTCCCGCCTTTGTCCCGGCTCCGGGCGGTATCCGTCCGATAAAAACGCTCGAAAATGCGACCCAAATGCTCCTCCTCGATGCCTATCCCATCGTCACTGATCTCGATCAGCACATTCTTCTCGTCGATCTTATAGATGCTGGCAACGATACCGCCATTGAGCTTCCCATACTTCATGGCATTCTCCACGAGATTGATCAGCACCATCCGGATCTTCTCCTTATCGGCAAAAACGGTGATCGGCGATTCGCAGCCTTTTTTAATGATCGTGCGGATATTCTTTGCATGCGTCTTGATCGAAAGTGATTCGAAGATCTCCCGGATCAGGTCCTGCATGATAAAATTCTGCTTATAGAGCAGTTGCTCACCGCGCTCGAGCGTCGAGATCTCATCCAGGTCGTTCATCAGATTTACCAGCCGGTCCACATTCTTCGCGGCATTTTCGAGGAATTTCTTCCGGATGACCTGGTCATCCATGGCGCCGTTCAACAACGTATCGACATAACCCTGGATCGCAAAAATGGGTGTTTTGAATTCGTGAGCGAGATTCTGAAGGAACTCCTTGCGATAAGCTTCATTCTTTTTCAACAGCTCGATCTCTTCATTTCTTTTCTCGCCCCATTTCTCTACGTCCTCGCGCACCTCGTCGATGCTTTTCTGCGGCAGGATATATTTGAAATAGACCTCCTCCTTCCGGGTGGCCTTGGTCTGATGGATCAGTTTATAGATCAGCTTGATCTTCCGGTAAATGAATTTTTCAAGGGTAAAAAGGATCAACCCATAACTGCCGGAAAAGACGATCAGCAGGGAAGTGGCGCCTACCAAAGCATTTCCCGTAAGAATATAGATGCCCGCCGAGATCGGGAGCGCGAGCAAGCCCGCGGTCAGGGCAGATAGCTGCCTGGGCGATAGATTTTTAGTGGAAGGCATGGCGCCACAAAGTTACAGATTGAACTTATATCCCACTCCTTTTACCGTGGTAATGCAATCCAGGCCTAGCTTTTGCCGGATCTTGCGGATATGAACGTCGATCGTGCGATCGCCTACGATCACCTCGTTGCCCCAAACCTGGTTGAGGATCTCGTTTCGCAGGAATACGCGCCCGGGCCGGGAAGCCAAAAGATATAACAGCTCGAATTCTTTTTTTGCTAACGTGACGTCTTTGCCATCTACCGTAACCTCGAATTTGGCCGGGTCGATCGTCAGGTTCTCGATCTTCAGGATCTTGTCCCCCGGCTCTTTATTAACGCGCCGGAACAAGGCGTTCACCCGGCTGATCAACACCTTCGGGCTGATCGGCTTGGTCACATAATCGTCGGCTCCCGTTTCCAGCCCACGGACATGCGAACCTTCGTCACTAAGCGCCGTCAGCAGAAGGATCAGGGTCTCCTTAAAAGAGGGCTGCGATCTGAGGATCTCACACACCTCTACTCCATTCTTTTTCGGCATCATGATGTCCAAAATGATCAGATCAGGCCGGACGATCTTCGCCTTGCCGACAGCTTCATCACCATCTTTAGCCGTGATCACCTCATAGCCCTCCCTGGTCAGGTTGTATTGAAGGATCTCCAGAATGTCGGGCTCATCATCGGCTATGAGGATCTTCTTGCCTTTGGATTCCATTTAGTCTAAAAATTTACGCAAACCTACTGGAAATAAAGATCGAGGCGGGCCAGGAGCAGGTCTGTTTACAATTTCTTAATACATAAATAACACAATCTCACCTTCAAAAGTATAAAATATTCATTATTATTTAGTTAGAGGACAATACATATACTAATTTTTATTGGTCGTATTTTTGCAGCGGTTGCGGGAATTATCCGCTCTTAACATGATGCGATTTTTACGAGCTTTTATCCCTGGTCTCATCTTTTCCACGCTGTCGGTCGCTTCCACGCAGGCTCAGCCTAATTCGTATCCCTATAAAGTGGCCCGGGACCGGATGCTCTGGCACGATAAGGTGGACAAAGAACAGCAACGCCTTTTTCAGCTGGGAGGAAGCAAGGACGACAGCGTCATGCGTCTTACCAAAGACGAGACCCTGAATCTGCAGATCACCGACGCGCTTGGACGCCGGGTGGATGAGCTGCAACAGCAGATCGAATTCGATTCGACCCTCAATACCAACACCAAGAAACGCTATCTCCGCGGTCTAAGTGATGCGCTCACGGGGTTTGAAAAGGCGCTCGAGGTACGGTCCATCTCACCTACGCAAGGCCCCGGGCTCATAAATGCATTTACTCACGCCATGGAGCTGGACAAAAAAGGCCAAAGCATCGAACCCGTCATCGCCGCCAGCCCATACGAAACGGGTATGATCCTGGTCGACTGCTTCAGCTATGCGCCGTCCGAGAATATCGGGGTGAAACCCAGCAGGCTGCTGTTGACCCGGCGTTACTGCGAGATGCATCCTGGTCTGATCTTCAATTATTTATCCGGTCATCCCGGGCTACCCTTCGAAGATAGCCTGATCATTATCGCCGGTCATTATAATATAGGACAACTATATGATTTTGCGGCTGCCGGTAATGAGCTGGCCTGGCGTATCCGGAATAGCAAGGACTCGCTCGTCCACACCGTAGCCATGCTGGCAGGCAGCAAAAGCGGCCGGCTCTATTTTCCATTTTTGGATAACCTGGTAAAGGGAAAGATCACCACGGACGACATCGACAAGGTCAAGGACGATGACCTGAACTACTACCGGCTGCTCGTGCAGACGAGGCTGGACTATGCCGCCCGGATGCTGCCCCCGCTTTGCGACACGCCGTTGGAGATGGATGCCCTGACCGCCATGCTCGAGAAAAAGGGAAAACAGGTCTTTGTCAGCGAGATCAACGCCCTGCATACGGTAGAGAATCCAGCCATCCGGTTCAAGATCCTCGACCCCCTGACCCCTGAAGAACTTTATTACCTGATCGTGCTGAGTGAAGACGAGATCTATACCTCGAGCTACCTGGGCGTATACGACAGGATCTTCCAGCGCATGAAGGCGCCCTACGGCGACAGCCTGCTCATGGCGGTCCATGGCGACTATTTCCGCAAGTTCATCAAGATGGCCGCGGCTTATAACAAGCTCGAACATTTCCTGGGGACCATGGATAAGCAGAATGCCGGCACCGTTATGAAATCCTTTGTGATCCATCTGGAGAACGCGGGAGAAGAGGAAGCCGTGGACGTCGCCGATTCCTATAGCAGCATCGTGGAGAAAAGCCCTGCCCTCGCCCGTTTCATCCTCGACGAGGTCAAATGGAACTATGATAAGAATGTGGCCACCGGCAATAAAAAAGGGATCGTCATCTACAATCTATTGCAGACCCTTTTTGAATCCGCGGACTCCACCAAGAAGATCGATCTGTCGGCAAAGCTGGGCATCCCGCCGATATATACAATTGACCGTAACTCGCTGATCGACGACAGCGGGCGTGTTATCCAGCAGGTGTTCTTCTATGGCGATAAAGACAAGGACGGACAAAATTCCTATGCCGATTTCATGTCCCTGTTCCGGCCAAAACCCAGGCAGAAACCGGAATGGAAGATCACCGAGAACCCCCAGTGGACGACCATTACCTCTATCCG
>DASZOW010000280.1:0-10196 GCA_035550615.1 Puia sp. | reverse complement strand
GCCGCCCCGGTTCTGCTGGCGCATTCTGGTGGCCATGCCGTTGATCACGCGCTGGATCTGTTCGTCGGCGTCGTCTGCAGAAGGAACCATTTCTCCGTTAAGCCGGCTGAATAGTTCGCTGGTGTGAAGCTCTTTGAGTTTGGTCTTTACTGCTTTGAGCACAGGGACGTGTTTGCGCATGGCGTACCATTCCATCAATTCGGCGATATGTTCGGCAATGATCGCCTTTGCTTTCGGCACTTCCGCCTCCCGCTTCTGCAGTGTCTCATCTTTTATCTTCGACAGCTCGTCTACGTTGACCAGCGTGATGCCGGGAGCATCGGCCGCTGTTTTTTCTACGTTGCAAGGGATGGAGAGATCGACGATCAGCTTCGGACGACGACCGTCCAGATGCCGGCGCAGCAGGGTAGGTTGCTCGGCATTGGTGGCGACCAGGATGATATCCGCACTGCCGGCATGTTCGGCAAGCTGCTCCAGCGGAGCATAACCGACACCCGTTTCCGCAGCCAGCTCGGCGGCTCTTTTTTCCGTGCGGTTCATGAGTGTAATATTCTGCGTGCCCAGATAGTCGACCATATTCCGGCAGGTATTCCGGCCTATCTTGCCGATACCGATCAACAGGATCTTTTTTCCGGCGAGATCGACAAACCGCTCCCGGATGAGCTGGATCGCCGCAAAGGATACCGATACTGTACCGCCGCTTAATTCGGTCTGATTCTTTATCGCCTTGGAACATTGCAGTACGCTGTTGACCAGCCTTTCCAGGAAAGGACCGATGAAATTATTCTCTTTGGCAAATTTTACCGCTTGTTTTATCTGCCCCACTATCTCATAGTCGCCGAGGATCTGCGAATCGATACCCGCGGATACCAGAAATAGATGCTCGATAGCCTCTGCGCCCCGTTTAATATAGGCCATGTCCATAAAAGCCTCCCTGTTGCCGGTGGTTTCCGAACATAACAGGCCCGCGAGTTGTCGCGCATTGTCTGCGAAACCATAGATCTCGGTGCGGTTACAGGTGGAGAGGACAAATAGTTCGGAGACATTGTGGCCGGGAGCGAGAGAAAGAAGTTTTGCGTACTGCTCGTTGCTGATGGCGAACTGACCCCGGATCGCTGCATCTGTTTTTTTGTAATTGATCCCCACTATGTAAAATCGAGAGATGTCCAAGGTCGAATTGCCCATTATGGTCCGCTTTGTTCTTATAAACGCAAAATTACTTTTACCGGTTCCTATAATGTCAATTTCAATGTCATTAGACTGTCATTTTAGATGACAATCGCTTAAGGATGTATTTTTTACCGTCCGGGAGTCCCATAAGGGGCTATTTTTGCAAATTAACGTTATGTCACAAGCAGATAAGCGCGCTATACTCCTGATGAACCTGGGTTCCCCCGATTCTACCTCGACCCGGGACGTTCATACTTATTTAATGGAATTTCTGATGGACAAACGCGTCATCGATTATCCCTGGCTGTTTCGCAAGATACTCGTAGGCGGCCTGATCGTGCCTTTCCGGGCCTCTAAATCGGCGGAGGCATATTCGACGATCTGGACCCGGGAGGGATCTCCGCTCATCGTGCTCACGCGTCAGCAGCAGACGGCCTTGCAGGAATTGGTGGATGAGCCCGTAGAGATCGCCATGCGCTACGGTAATCCCGGAATGGAGGAAGCTTACGAACGTTTGCTTCAACAAACGCCGGATCTGGAAGAGGTGCTCGCTATTCCACTTTACCCGCATTATGCCATGGCCTCGTATGAGACGGCAGTGGAATATGCGCAGGAGATCCATCGCAAAAAAAAATACCGGTTCTCCTTGAAGTTTATCAAGCCTTTTTATAATGAACCGCATTATCTGCATGCATTGAGTGAACATATACGCCCGTATCTGCAACGGGAATATGATCATATTCTTTTTAGTTATCATGGGGTGCCCGGGCGACATATCAAAAAGTCCGATCCCTCCGGCAATCATTGCCTGATGTCGGCAGATTGTTGTGATACGGCTTCACCCGCGCATGCCACCTGTTACCGGCATCAATGTTTTACTACCACTAAAGAGATCGTACGTTTGCTGAATATCCCACAGGGAAAATATAGTAATTCATTTCAGAGCCGCCTGGGTAAGGGATGGCTCGAGCCGTTCACCGACATCCGGCTGGAGGAGATGCCGAAGGAAGGGATAAAAAAACTGCTGATCCTGTGTCCCGCATTTGTCAGTGATTGCCTGGAGACGCTGGAAGAGATCGCCATTCGGGGACGCGAGACTTTTCTCGGCGCCGGCGGAGAGGCCTATACCATGATCCCCTGCCTCAATGTCGGGCCATTATGGATAAAGGCATTGGCGGGATGGATCGAAGCCTATGCCGCCGGGGATACGACCATGGTGCTGCACTGATCCGCGCCACCCACTGCCAAACTGGAAATTTCATCCTATGTACTATAGCTACATCAAAGCGCTGCATATCATTTTTATCGTCACCTGGTTTAGCGGTCTTTTTTACATGGTCAGACTTTTCGTCTATCATACCGAGGCCAATGAGCGGCCGGAGCCGGAGAGATCCATCTTGCAGCAACAGTTCCGGCTTATGATCCGCCGGCTATGGCTGGGGATCACCTGGCCTTCCGCCATCCTGACGCTCATCTTTGGCCCGTGGATGATGATCCTGCTCGACGGCGTTCCTACCTGGCTGGCGATCAAATTGTGTTTTGTCGTGGGACTTTATCTCTATCATTTCACATTACAGATCATCTACCGCCAGCAGATGCGCGGCGTTTTCCGGTTCTCTTCGCAGCAATTGCGCATCTGGAACGAGGTAGCGACTATCTTTTTAGTGGCAATAGTAATGATGGCGGTGGTAAAACAAAATATGAGCTGGGCCTGGGGACTTTTGGGCCTCGTGCTTTTTGTCATCCTGCTGATGAGTGCGATACGCATTTACAAGATCATCCGGTCCCGCTAGGTCCGCCTTGCGCCCGCTGGAACCCCGGTCCCGCTAGATCTGCCTGCCGTCCGGCCCCGGCAGGCCCCAAAACAATTAACCCTCCCGGTGTTTGACAACCGGGAGGGCTATGACCGGCCCCGCGACCGATAGGATAGGCCCGTGGCCAATCTTAAATCCGGGGTAAAAAGGTAGGTCTTTCCGGAAAAGAATTTCACTTGATGGTAATTCAGGAATTGAGATCTTGGCCTGGTCTGCTTGAACGAACGGGTTTTTTGCAAGGTAATATCAGAGATTAAAAACGGGATGGCTACGGATCTCCATTGAATAAGGTAAATAATATGCACGGAATCAGGGAGAGTCGGGGCGAAACGGAAGGGAGTTTAATTTTCTGTCCTTACGGACGAACCGCCGTTGGCGGCCTGTTATGTTTTAAAAGGAAGGGGAGTAGGAATACCCCCCTTTTTAACCCCTAAACCCTAAACCGTAGAAAAAGTTATAATGCGTTTTGTATATGTTGACCGGGCTTTGATAGCCCGTCGTTACTATCGCTTTTCTGCTGAATAACTAACCATAAACTGTGCCAAAACCCGAATATGTGAATAAGTGCCGGTCTATTAAATCGATTTAGCGGCCTTTTTGCATTCCTTTAACAATCGCCTGAAAGGCTTATCACGTCTAATTATTTCGTAAATTTGCGTCCCTCAAGGCGGGCTCGTTTCACGCTTCCGGGAGCACCCAACCAGCCTCCCCGGACAGGGCATTAATAGACAAGAGTTTATAATATTATGGCCAATAAATATAAAGAGTTTCAACAGTTGAATTTGCCGGCGATCAGCGAGGAAATGCTGGCCAAATGGGAAGCCGAAGGCGCTTTTGAGAAAAGTATTACCCTTAGGGAAGGGTCTACCCCATTCGTTTTCTATGAGGGTCCGCCCAGTGCAAATGGCTTGCCAGGCATCCATCACGTGATCAGCAGGACCCTGAAAGACCTGGTATGCCGCTATAAGACGATGAAAGGCTTCCAGGTCAAACGGAAAGGCGGCTGGGATACGCATGGCCTGCCCGTAGAGCTGGGCGTCGAAAAAATGCTGGGCATCACCAAAGAGGATATCGGCAAGAAGATCTCTATTGCCGAATACAACGAGACGTGCCGCAGGGAGGTGCTGAAATACAAGGACAAATGGGACGAGCTTACCCGCCGGATGGGTTATTGGGTCGATCTCAAACATCCTTATATCACCTTCGAGAACAATTATATCGAAACCCTTTGGTGGATCCTGGCGCAGCTGTATAAAAAAGGACTGCTTTATGAAAGCATCAGCATCCAGCCATATTCACCCGCGGCCGGTACGGGCCTCAGCTCCCATGAGCTGAATCAGCCGGGCTGTTACAAAGATGTCAAAGACACCTCCGTTGTGGCGATGTTCAAGGCGGTCCGGGATAAGAAAAGCGAATTTCTCTTTAAGCTCGCCGGGGGTGCGGGGAATGCAGGGGATGATCAGCTCTTTTTCATGGCCTGGACGACGACCCCGTGGACCCTGCCTTCGAACCTGGGCCTCACAGTCGGCCCCCGTGTCGATTATGTCCTTATAAAGACCTTTAATCCATACACCCATCTGCCGGTGAAGGTAGTGCTCGCAAAAGCATTGATCAATAAATATTTTAAACCGGAAGGCGAGAACAACGAATTCGCCGGTTTCACGCCCGAAGCCCGGATCCTGCCCTGGAAGATCCTCGGTGAGTTCAAGGGATCCGATCTGGAAGGTCTTCGTTACGAGCAGCTGCTACCCTACGAAGCCAATACGCCGCAGCAGGCCGGCGGTGATCCTTTCCGGGTGCTCCTCGGCGACTTCGTCACCACCGAAGACGGTACCGGCATCGTCCATACGGCCCCTGCTTTTGGCGCCGATGACTATCGCGTCGGAACCAAATATGGCATCGGCATCCTTACCATGGTCGACAAACAGGGAAAGTTCTTGGACGGCCTCGGCGAATTCAGTAACCGCTATGTCAAGAACTACAAGGACGATCCTGATTACGTGGATGTCAACGTGGATATCAGCGTCAAGCTGAAAAAGGAGAACCGTGCCTTCAAGGTCGAGAAATACGAACACAACTATCCACACTGCTGGCGCACGGATAAGCCCGTGCTTTATTATCCCCTCGATGCCTGGTTCATCCGCACCACAGCCTTCAAGGATAGAATGGTCGAGCTCAACAAGACGATCAATTGGAAGCCGAAGTCCACCGGCGAAGGCCGTTTTGGCAACTGGCTGGAGAATATGGTGGATTGGAACCTGAGCCGCAGCCGCTACTGGGGTACTCCGTTGCCGGTATGGCGCACCGAATTACCAGAAAATCCCACTGAAAAGGATCTTGCCGACCGCAAAGAGGTTTGTATCGGTTCGGTTGCCGAGCTGCAACTTGAGATCCGCAGGTCGATCGCCGCAGGCTTCATGAGCCCGAAAGCCGATAAAGATAAGGGCCTTACCGAAGACCTCGATCTCTACATTGCCAGCCTCACCGCCGACCTGCATAAACCGTATGTGGACGAGATCATACTGGTAAGCGAAGACGGCAGACCGATGAAGCGGGTCGCCGATCTCATCGATGTCTGGTTCGATAGCGGCGCCATGCCCTATGCCCAATGGCATTTCCCGTTCGAGAACAAAGAGGTCTTTGCCCAAAACTATCCGGCCGATTTCATCGCGGAAGGCGTCGACCAGACCCGCGGCTGGTTCTATACCCTGCATGCGCTGGCCGCCCTGCTCAAGGAGTCGGTCCAGGAAGAATTGAAAAAAGCCGGTCTGGCCGGCCCCGATGTAGACGCCCGCTACCCGGGATTGGCTTATAAGACGGTAGTATCCAACGGCCTGGTGCTGGACAAGAATGGCAACAAAATGAGCAAACGGCTCGGTAACGTCGTCGACCCCTTTAAGACCATCGGGGACTTCGGCGCCGATGCGACCCGGTGGTACCTGATCACCAACGCCTCCCCCTGGGAAAGCATGAAATTCGATCTGGATGGGATCAAAGAGGTTCAGCGTAAATTCTTTGGAACACTTTACAATACCTATCAGTTCTTTGCGCTCTATGCCAACGTGGACGGTTTCGTCTTCAAAGAAGCCTATGTGGCCCCGGCCGACAGACCCGAGATCGACCGCTGGATCCTGTCCTCTCTCAATAGCCTGATAGCCAAGGTAAATGCCGCATTCGATGACTACGAGCCCACCCTGGCCGGCCGGCTGATCGAAGATTTCCTCGACGAACATCTCAGCAACTGGTATGTCCGGCTTTGCCGTCGGCGGTTCTGGAAAGGTGAATACGAACACGATAAGATCTGTGCCTATCAGACCTTATATGAATGTCTTGAAAAGCTCAGCAGACTGATGGCGCCTATCTCGCCATTCTTTGCGGACTGGCTGTTCACAAATCTCAACGCGGCTACCGGCCTTGACAAGGTTGCTTCTGTTCATCATGCCGATTTTCCCAAGGCCGACGCAGGCTTTATCGATCTGCCGCTGGAAGAGCGCATGCAGCTGGCGCAGGACGCCTCGAGCCTGATCCTTTCCTTGCGTAAAAAAGTGAATATCAAGGTGCGACAACCCTTGCAAAAGGTGCTGATCCCCGTCCTGAACCCCACGATGAAGACGCAGCTGGAAAAGGTAGAGGAGCTGATCCGGGCCGAGGTCAATGTCAAGGAGATCCAGTACCTGAGCGGCGACAATAGCTTTATCAAAAAGAAGATCAAGCCCAATTTCGTTGCCCTCGGAAAAAAGTTAGGGCCGAAAATGAAGGCCGTCACCACCGCACTGACCAATTTTTCGCAGGAAGAGATAGCAAAATTGGAAAAAGAAGGAAATATTACTTTGATTCTTAATCAAGAACCCATAATATTGTCTATCCAGGAAGTTGATATCACCAGCGAAGACATTCCGGGCTGGGTGGTAGCCAACAAGAATGCCCTTACAGTGGCCCTGGATGTGACCGTAACCCCCGAACTGGCGCAGGAAGGCAATGCACGAGAATTCGTGAATCGTATCCAGAAGATTCGTAAGGACAATGGCTATGAGCTTACAGATCGGATCCTGGTTAAAGTAGCAGACGTACCCTTGCTCACAGATTCCTTGACCCAATTTAATGACTATATTTGCGCGGAAATTTTGGCAGATTCGATTGAATTAGTTAAGGAACCAGCTAATGGCACTGAAATTGAAGTTAATGATATTCCCTTAAAAGTGTTTGTTACAAAAAAAGCCTAACTGTATGGCAACCAAAAAGAAAGCGGCAAAGCCCGCGAAAAAAGCCGCGAATGTCAAGAAAATAGCGCCGGCAAAAAAAACGGCTTCTAAGTCTGCCCACTCGTCAGGTGGCGGCAAGTCCGTTAAGAAAGCCCCGGCTGCTAAGAGTATTGCCAAACCGGTAGCTAAAAAGGTTGCTCCCGCGGCTTCTTCAAAAAAATCCGCTCCTGCTCAGGCTAAAAAGACTGCTCCTGTATCCAATATTTCCAAACCCGCAGCCAGGACTCAGGCTGCCTCGGCTACTGTTGCTAAATCGCCTTCTTCCATAAAACCGCAGCCGGTCCAGGCGTCTGCCAAACCGGTAGCCACCCCTGCTGCCACTGGAAAGACGGCCATTGCTACCCCTCCTCCCGCGCCCGTGATGACGCCCAAACCGGAACCCAAAAAGCCGGCTCCGCCAGCAAAACCGGTTAAGGTGGTCATCCCAGAAATAAAGACAAAAACGGTTCGCAAATACGAACCGGAATTTACAAAATCAGTATTAGACACCCCACAAGAGGAACAAACTGGACCCACTATGAGATATAGCGATGCAGAACTTGGCGAATTCAGGGAATTGATCAACCGCAAACTGGACGCAGCAAAAAAGGAATTAGCTTATTTGCAGGGATTGATCACGCGTAAGGACGAGATGGGCGGCGACAACGATGACGCCCGCTACATGACCATGGAAGATGGCAGCATGAGTATGGAAAGAGAGCAGCTGAGCCAGATGGCCAGCCGCCAGATCACCTTTATCGACCACCTGGAAAAAGCCCTGATGAGGATCGAGAATAAGACCTACGGTATTTGCCGGGTGACCGGTAAGCTGATCGATAAAGCCAGGCTCAGAGCCGTACCTCACGCGACATTGAGTATCGAGGCCAAGCAAATGATGAATAAATAAGGCTGTACCTTCCGTCGTCGGCCGTAACTATCGAAGAGATGGAGCGCGACTATTTGACCTCCTGCATTTCGACGAGTTTCCGGTAAAATCCCTGCAGCTGCATCAGCTCGTCATGGGTACCCCGCTCCACGATATGCCCTTTCTGCAGGACGATGATCTCGTCGGCATGCCGGATCGTGCTGAGCCGATGCGCGATCACGATACTCGTGCGATGCTCCATCATCTTGTTGATGGCATCCTGTACGAGACGTTCGCTTTCCGTGTCCAGCGAGCTGGTGGCCTCGTCGAGGATGAGTATCGGCGGATTCTTTAGCACGGCCCGTGCGATCGTCAACCGCTGTCTCTCGCCGCCGCTTAGCTTGCTGCCCCTGTCGCCGATATTCGTATTATAACCATCCTCTTTCTGGACGATGAAATTATGTGCATTCGCGATCCGCGCCGCCCGCTCGATCTCCTCCATGGTTGCATCGGGTTTGGCAAGCGCGATATTGGCGGCGATGGTATCGTTGAAAAGGATGGGTTCCTGGGTCACGATGCTCATCTGCTCGCGGACCGTTTTCAGCGAATAGTCGCGGATGTCGACCCCGTCGATCAACAGTTGTCCACCGGTGACATCATGAAAACGCGGGACGAGATCCGCCAGCGTCGATTTCCCCGCGCCGGAACTGCCTACGAGGGCCACGGTCTTTCCCTTTTCGATCACCAGGTCGATATTCTGCAGGATCGCCGCATCCTCATAGGAGAAATTCACTCCCTTGAATTCGATCTTTTCCCTGAATACTTCCAGCTTCTTTGCATTGGGATCGTCCTGGATATTTACAGGCGCCTTTAAAAGCAATTCTACCCGTTCCATGGCGGCCGCGCCACGCTGCATATTGAACATTGAAGTGGAAAGCGTCTTGGCCGGGTTGATCAGCAAGGCGAAGATCGTGATATAGGCGATCAGATCGCCGGCGGAAAAGCCATGGCCTTGATTGGCGAGAACCAGCCGTCCGCCAAAGTACAGGACGATCGCCAGGATGACGATGCCCAGTGTTTCCGTCAACGGAGAAGCCAGGTCCCTGCGGGCGTTCATCTTGTTGCGGATATGAAAAAGTCTATCGTTGAGCTCGACGAACTTCTTTTTCAACAACGATTCCGCTCCGAAACCTTTTATGATCCGGATCCCGCCCAGTGTCTCATCCAACACGGAAAGGCTTTCTCCCAGCTTTATACTGGCATCCTTGCTTTGCCGTTTGAGCGTGCGGCTGATCCGGCCGATCAGGAAACCTGTCAGCGGAAGCAGGATCAGCAGAAAAAGCGATAGCCAGGGACTCAGATAGATCATATAGGCAAGATAGCCGACGATGGTCAGCGGGTCCTTGATCAGGCCTTCCAGGGTGCTGACGACGGAGCTTTCGATCTCATAGATATCATTGGTCATCCGCGAGATCAGGTCCCCTTTCCGCTGCTCCGTGAAATACCCGATCGGTAACAGCAACACCTTGCTATATAGGTCATTACGAAGGAAAGTAATGCTTGCGCTGCGGATGGGCGAGGAGAGATAGGACGACCAGTAATAGAACAGATTTTTCAGGATCGTGGCTATCACCATCACCACACAGATCACAAGCAGCGCGGTGACCTTGTCATGGTGCTGAATTATGCTGTTGATGACATCTTTGAGGCCGCCGACGGCGTTGGTGTTGATGGCAGGCGCCTGGCCGGGCTTGTCATTGCTGAAAAGAATATTTAGAAAAGGGCTCAACATACCCACGGAGACCACTCCGAATACTATGGATAGGACATTGAAGAACATGTATAACACTATCTTTCCCTTGTATTTGGATAGGTACTGGAGGATCACCGAGAATTTCTTCATGCTGAAATCCGTAAATTTGGAGGCAAATTTAGCCTTAATAAAGCATATGCAAGAAGGTAAACGGCAAAAACAGGTTGGGGCGCTGCTGCTGCAAGAGCTGAGCGATATCTTTCAGCGTCTCGGGCTCAGCATGATGGATAGCGGGCTGGTTTCGCTGACAGCGGTCAAGGTGACGCCTGATCTGCTCGAAGCCAGGGTCTATC
>DASZOW010000279.1:0-1572 GCA_035550615.1 Puia sp. | reverse complement strand
AGATAGGGTTGCGAACCGTAACCGATGTGGTGTAGCAGGTCGCGGGTGATGTCGATGAGATCGTCGTCCGGGAGCTTTTCGCCGGGTGCGAATTCCACCTTAAGGCTGACGGCCTTGCTTTCGGCCTGCGGATCGAGCACCATGAGGTCGTTGAACCGGGCGCTTTTTTCTTTTTTTGAGAGAGTTTCCGGGTCTTTAAGGAAGTTACCGGCATAGATGCATCGGCCTGCTTGTTTGGCGATCTTCTCCTCATTGTATTTTAGGAGGATGTACATGTGTTTGCGGATCTTGAACCTGGCTACCATCTTCGATGAATTTCAATAATACGGATTTGATGTCTATGACTGTTTGCAGTACTTCGGCCTCTTCCTTGAGGATGAAATTTAAGGTGTTGGTGATGTCGGCGGCGGGGGGATGATCGCGAAGGCTTTTAATCAGACGATGCCAGTCCCGAAGGATGGTATCCAGCTGGTCGCCTATTCTCCCGGCAACCGGCAGCAATTCATCCAGGGACCTATTGCGATAATAGGTGACTATTTTCGCTTTAAAAAGGATGGCGCGAATAAAATCGGAGAGCGTTCGATGGATCGTATTCTCGCTTCTGGCTTTCAAGGTGGCGTATTCGTCGGTGGTCAGTGCGATTTGCACGATGCGGCTTCTGCAGGCCGTCTTCTTTCTCCTTGGCATTTTATGAAGGTATTTTTTTGAGCCCTTGAGAGGCGAGATTGTCGGTGAGGATGAGGCGTTCGAGGGTCGGGTCGGCGTTCATCTCCTGCATGCGTTGCGCGATCATGTCGCGGGTCTCTTTTTTCTTCTGCTCGAAATCGGCCTGGATATCGTTGTGGGTTACCTGGCGGATAATGGGAAGCGGGGGCCAGCGGGATTCCTCGCGGGAGATAGCTTTGTGATCGATATCGATCCGGCAGTGGAATGCTTTCAGCTTATTCGGGGAGGAGGGATTGTCGGCGGTGATGCCTACGAATTCGCCGGAGGACAGCGTGGCGATCTTGCCGGCGGGGATGGAGAGTTCGAGATGGCTGGACTCACTAGTGGAGGTATCGCGGCTGTTGGAGTTTTGGGATGTGCGTTGTTGAAGGATCTTTGGAAAATTGTCTGCGAGATACCGGGCGGAGTCGCCGGTGACGCGGCCGGAGATGAGGTTGCCGGGAAGGTTGAAGAGGGCGTCGGCCTGGTTAGGCCCATATTCTGCCTTCAACTGGCTGTAGTCCTGGATGCCGTAGGTGATCGCCACGCGATGCTCCCTGGCGACGGCAATGGTCTGGGACAAGTTGGGAAGATAGAAAGAGGAGAGTTCATCGGCTACGATGTGACACGGCCGCCCGTCCGCACGGTTTATGAGCTTTAGCATGGTGGAGGCAAAGAGGCTGGCGACGGCGCCATAGATGTGTTGTTTCTGCGGGTTCGAGCCGATACAGAGCACTTTCGGATGTTGCGGGTCATTGATCCGGAGATCGAAGTCGTTGCCGCTAAGCAGATAATAAAGCTGGGGGCTGGCAAGCGCGGCAAGGGGGATGCGGGCGCTGTCGATCTGGCCCTGCAGCTGCTGCATGG
>DASZOW010000278.1:0-3906 GCA_035550615.1 Puia sp. | reverse complement strand
AGGTCCTCGACCTCCCCGCCGCCATTCCCGCGCAGATCGATCACGACCCCCTTCAGTTTGTTATAATTTCGATGCAGCATCGTAAAGAAAAAGTTGAAGACCGGCGCCGTATGCGCCCCCGCCTGCGATAACGCAAAATTGCTGAAATACAGGTACAACACCTGCCCGCCGATGACCCCGCTGACCGCCGTAAATGACGTATTCGTTCCCTCCAGCGACACCGTGTCCGTTCCCATGACCACCGAACCCTTGTCGAGATACTTCTCCGGGACCAGCGAGTCGAGGACCGCCGCGGGAAACGCACTGTCCACAAAATAGTTCGGATCGATCTGCAACTTGCGATATTCCGCCGGCGAAAAACTGTTGCCCGTCAACTGGAAATCCAGCGTATAATGCGAATCGATCAGCCCCTGCGTCATCTGCTGAAAATACCGCTCCGCCTTACTCTCGTTCGCACTGTCGAAATACGTCAGCTTATCGAAAAGCGGCTTATACACCGTATACATATTGTCCCAGTTGGTGGTGTCGATTCCCCAAAACACATAATTCGTATTCATTCCGTTCCAAAAGGACTGAAACACATCCGGATAATTGTCCCCGGGATAACTCGTAGCCTCGGGAGCCGAGCTGATGGTTTTTCTGCAACCGGCAATCGCCAGGAAACCGCAAACAACCAGCACCCCCCGCACGACCATAGAACGAAAAAGATATGTCATCACCGGATTATTTTTTAAAGAGAGTGGAGAAAAGCTGTTTTACTTTTACAGTGGCGCCGATGCTCAGCCCAAAATTATCATTGTAGCGAGGCGCCTGGTTCGTCTCATAACGCTTCTGCTGATCCGTCATCGCCCGGTAATAATGGCCTTCCACAAAAAAGGTATAGGTCTCGAACAGCTCATAGCTGATCCCCGCGCCACCGGCCAGCCCAAATTCCATCCGGTTGTCCTTCTTGTTGTCGAAAGTGTATTTCTGATCATAGCTATAGGCGTAATTCTCGCCCAGGATGCTGGATGGATTCGCCGTCTGATAAACAGTATCCACCTCGTTCAGGAAATTCGGTTCGACACCCTGGATACGGCCGCTCTCCCAATAGGCCGCATAGCCCCCCAGATCCACAAAACCTCGCAACGCCTTCCCCCCAAAGGAAAACCGCGCCGTCAGCGGCAGCTGTAGATACCTGTTATAATTCTTCTGATAGACGCCCGCAAAGAATCCGGAACGGACGATGTCGTAGTTCTTTACAATATAGGTGGGCGCCGCATAGACCGCCAGCCAGTCGAAGAACTGATAGCCCACCGGGATGCCGATGTTCCATCCCCGCATCCCCTGATATGTCGTAAAGGGTTCGCTGGCATTACTCGTCGTCAAATAATTCATGTTAGGCCCCCCTTCGACCCCCACGAACCACTGACTCCGGCCTTCTAAAGAACATAGCAATAATACCACGGTTGCTAGACAGCCGAGGGTCGTCATTCTCATAAAAAAATGGTTTATCTCCTTGAGGTACGATACTTTACCGATTAGAGTTGCCGAAGCTCAAGCAAAAATCAGGCCCCCGCAATCCCCGGCTTCCCCCCACAACTCGTTCTGTTCCAGCGCCCGAACTTTATTAAATTATTAAGTCCAAAAAAATCGGCCGCCGATTCTCATTCGGAAGCGCTTAAAGCCATACTTTTAACCTGCGGTTCTTAAGGATTCTGATCATGGATAGTCTTTCCCCCGATACGGAGCGGGCCCTGCTCGATAGAGTCGCCGACGGAGACCAGCAGGCATTCACCCGGCTATTTCAGGAGTATTCCGATATCACCTTCGGATTCGCCTTCGCATATACCAAACTCCACGAAAGCGCCGAAGAGGTCGTACAGGAAGTCTATCTCAAGATCTGGCTCCGCCGCGAAAAGCTGAGGGAGATCCAAAGCTTCAAAGACCATCTCTTCATCATCACCCGCAACCACCTCATCGATTATTTACGCAAAAACCTCCGCGAACAGCAATACCGCCAACAGCTGGTCCGGCACTTCAAAGACTCCGCCATCACCCCGCACGAAGAACTTCTTCTCAAAGAATCCCAGGCGCGGATCGGCAAAGCCGTTGAGCTCCTGCCCCCACAACAGCAGACCATTTACCGCCTGAGACGCCAGGAAGGCCTGCCCCTTACTGAGATCGCCCTGAAGATGAATATCTCCCGGCTCACCGTTCGCAACCATCTGAACAAGGCCCTCGGCGCCATCCGCGAATACCTGCAAGGCTGATCCCCCAAAAAAAAATTTCTTCCCGCTGGTACATGCTCCTTCGCACGACGTCTTTAAGTACGTTATGTCACGATTCGATCGATTGCTGGACGGTTATCTTCGTAATGACCTCACCGAAAACGAGCTGCAAGAGTTCTTCGACCTCGTCAGGGACAACCCGCATCTCGACTTGGTACGCCAGCGGTCTTTTGATGAAAGCCAGGCGGGCCTTACTACCGCGGCGACGCGGGACCGTATGCTCTCGAACGTCCTGGCCCGCACCCGGCCCAAACGTATCCCCCTTTGGCGTTGGTCAGCCGCGGCGGCCCTCATTCTTTCGATCGGGTCTGTCTTCCTGTTCCATCATCCCGCCCAAAAACCCATTGCCGCCACCGTCATCAAAAAATATAAGAACGATGTCCTGCCCGGAAGAACAGGCGCCACCTTGCAACTCGCGGACGGCTCCTCTATCTCATTGGACAGTGTCAAAGCGGGCGTCATCGCCACCCAGGGAAATGCCCAGGTCGTCAGGCAGTCCAACGGCGCCCTCGCCTATCTGCACAAGTCCCGCGACAACGATCCGGGCCCGCAATACAATAAGCTGTCAACCGGCAGAGGTAGGACTTTTTTGGTGGTCCTCCCGGACGGGACAAGGGTGCGCCTTAACTCCTCCTCTTCCATCAGCTATCCGACATCCTTCAGCAACCGCGAACGCGTAGTCCAGATAACAGGCGAAGCCTATCTCGAAGTAGCCCGCGACGCCTCCCGGCCCTTCATCGTCAGGACCGCCGACCAGAGGATCTCCGTACTGGGTACCAGTTTTAACGTCAATGCCTATGAAGACGAACCCGTAAAACGGACGACGCTGCTTCAGGGATCCATCCGCGTGAGCAGCGCCGGCAAAGACGTGCTGCTTACCCCCGGCCAGGCCGCTGCCAGCAGGAACAATGGCAACGAGCTGCAGGTAGCCGCCGCCGATGTAGAAGCGGCCGTGGCCTGGAAGAACGGCTATTTTCAATTCGACAACGCAGACCTGCCGACCGTCATGCGACAGTTGGCGCGCTGGTACGACGTCGACGTAACCTACGAAGGACCCGTCCCCGCATGGAACGACTTCAAGGGCCAGATAGGACGCGACCTGTCGCTTGCACAGGTGCTGAAGATACTCGAACAGGCAAGAGTTCATTTCCGGATCCAGGAAGATAAACGCATCGTCATCTTTAACTAAAAACCCAAAGGGTATCCGGAGCCTAAAGCAAAAAAAAACCGTCCCGCGGCCAGGCGGAACGGCAGAATTGCCCGGGCTCCCCAATTATAAAAATCGGCTAAGACTCTTTATTGTTAAACCCAGACTACCAAAAGTATGAAAAATGCTGCCAAAAGCGGCCGGGGCATCCTCCGTCCGCTAGCACCGACATTAACTATTGCTATGAGGCTAACCTCCTTTTTGCTCCTCGCGACCCTGCTACAGGCCAGCGCCAGGGGAGTATCTCAAACGGTAACCTATTCGGCTAAAAAGGTAAAGCTCGAAAAGCTGTTCACCATCATCACCCGCCAGACGGGCTATGTATTCTTTTACCATAGCCAGGACATCGAAGCGGCCGCACCGGTCTCCGTCCAATGGAAGGACGCCCCCCTGAAAACGGCCCTCGAAGAAAGCCTCAAAGACCAGCCA
>DASZOW010000277.1:0-2445 GCA_035550615.1 Puia sp. | reverse complement strand
GAGGCCAATGTGATCACCCCGCTCGCCGATGTCCTGCGTCAGAGCGGTTACAATATCGCCGCCACGCTGTCGGTGCTCTTCAAAAGCCAGCATTTCTATGATCTCGTGAATTCGGGCGCCTGTGTGATCAAGAGCCCGGTCGATATGCTGATCGGTCTTTGCCGGGAATACCAGGTGGCCATCCCCACAGATAACGCGGGCCGGTACAATGCCTGGAGCCTGCTGTCGCAAAATGCCGCCGATCTTCAACAGGAGCTCCTCTGTATCCCCCAGGTCGCGGGATGGTCCGCTTATTACCAGGCGCCGCAGTATCATGAGCTTTGGATCAATTCGGTGACCTATTCCGAACGTAATTTTCTCACGGACACAATGGTCGGCACCGGCAATATGATGAATGGCACCAACCTGCGCATCGATGCGGTAGGCTTCACCAGCACGCTGCCCTCGCCGCAGGACCCCAATCTTCTGATCATCGATGCGCTATCGGTGTTGCTCCGCCCCCCGCTCGCCGACAGCGATATCGCGCAGATAAAACAAACCATCCTGCTCGGCGGCGGCGCCAACGATATCTATTGGACCAATGCCTGGCTGAATTATGAGGCCGCGCCTACGGACATGTCGGCGTTTAACATCGTAGACACGCGGCTGCGGGCGCTGTATAAATATTTGATGGACCTCCCCGAATACCATTTATCCTAAAAGAATCCTCATGCGAAGAAGAGCCTTTATCAAAACAATGGCGCCTATCACCATGGTCGGCGGCTTCAGGCTGGGGGCCCTGGCCAGGCTGCCCTTTATGGGCGGCTTCGGCGCCGCCGACAACGATCACGTACTGATCCTGGTCCAGCTGCCGGGCGGCAATGACAGCCTCAATACGCTGATACCCCTGGAGAATTATGGCGACTATGTCGGTGCCCGCAGCAATATCGCCATCCCCGAGGGTAAGATCCTGTCTTTGACGGGGAATCTGAAGAACGGCCTGCATCCTTCGCTCACGGGTTTCCAGCGCCTGTATAACAACGACCAGTTGGCCATCATCCAGGGGGTCAGCTATCCGGATGCCGATCTCAGTCATTTCCGGTCCACCGATGTCTGGCTGGAAGGCGCCGACGAGGACCAGTATCTCACCACAGGCTGGGTGGGCCGCTTTCTATCGACGACCTATTCTAATTTTCCTACGGGCTATCCCAATGCGGACATGCCCGATCCGCTGGGCATCCAGATCGGTTCGGTGGTCTCCCCGGCATTCCAGGCGACGGTAGGTTCCACCGGCATGGCCGTCTCTTCCGACACGGCATTTTATAATCTGATCAACGGTATCACGGAACCGGGACCGGATACGCCGATGGGCAACGAGCTGACATATCTCCGCTCCATCGCCCGGCAAACGAATAAATACGCCTCCGTCATCGAGGCGGCTGCGGGCAAGGTCACCTCGCAACAGGCCTATCCGGATACGCAGCTGGGCGCCCAGCTGAAGACGGTGGCGCGTTTGATCGCCGGCGGTCTCAAGACTAAAGTCTACTATGTCACCGCAGACGGGTTCTTCGACACGCATGGCGGCCAGGTCAACTCGGGCGACCCTACCACCGGCCAGCATGCGACCCTGCTTCAGCAGCTGGGGGATTCCATCGCCGCGTTCATCAACGATTGTAAATACCTGGGCATCGACAACCGGGTACTGGGAATGACGTTCTCGGAGTTCGGCCGGCGCATCGCCTCCAATGGCAGCATCGGTACGGATCACGGCGTAGCCCAGAGTGTCTTTGTCTTCGGCAGTTCGGCGCAAACCGGCATCCTGGGCGTCAACCAGGACCTGTCCGGCGTCAATTCACAAGGTAATCTCTATATGCAGTATGATTTCCGGTCGGTGTATTCGAGCATCCTGCGGGACTGGTTCTGTGTCTCGTCCGACGATGTGTCGACCATGCTGCTTAAAAATTATCAATACCTGCCCTTTATCAAGAACACGGCTTGCGGCAATACCTATACGGATCTGAACAACATCGGCCAAAATCTTATTTCGAACGCGCCAAATCCCTTCGGCAACAATACGACGATCACCTTCAAGACCAACGGCGGCCACACGCTGGTACAGATCTTCGACGTACTGGGTAAAATGGTCAGTATGCCCGTCGACCAGGACTATGTCCAGGGCGTATGGTCGGTGCCGGTAGACACCAGCGCCCTGGCCGACGGCATCTACTATGCCCGGTTGCAGAACGGATCGGTACAACAGGTGCGAACATTGTTAAAAGCACATCATTGATCAGATGGTCAGCCGCTTGCCCATATCCTTTTTTCTGGCGCTGCTGCTCGCAGTCGCATCACCCCGGCCGGCATCGGCGCAACTGACAGCCATCGATACGATCAGCTACAGTTCGACCTGCGTCAATTCACAGATCATATTTGCTTCACCGTTACTAAATGCCTTGTACCAACCCT
>DASZOW010000276.1:0-18206 GCA_035550615.1 Puia sp. | reverse complement strand
CAAGACCCGTAGTCTGACGGCTGTCGTATTCGTCATCGTCATGCTGACCGGGTTGTTATGGAACCCCTGGAGTTTCCTTATCCTTTTTACACTAATTCACTTCGGCTGCTGGATCGAATACCAGAGGATCGTTGTGCTGATCGATAAGGAATATGCGGGCATCACGGCCTTCCATCGGTATAGCGTTATGATCGCCGGCTGGTGTTTGATGCTCTACCTCGTCAATGGAACCCTGCAACTCGCCAGCGTCCCTTTGCGCGTTTTCGGCTGGTGGGGCTGCCTTGGCTTTCTCTGCGTGTTTGTCATCGGCGAGATCATCCAGATCCGAACGATCAATTTCAGGAATATCGGTCGCTCCGCGTTAGGCCTGCTCTATATCTCGGTTAGCCTCGCGTTGCTGACCCATCTGCGGACGTTTTTTTACGGCGCGCCCGGCCGGTTTGTCGACCGGGTACCCGTCCTCATGATCATCGGCGCTATCTGGATCAACGATACGATGGCTTATATCGTCGGCTCGCTGGTCGGCAAGACCCCCTTTTCTTCCATCTCACCAAAAAAAACCTGGGAAGGTACGATCGGCGGCATCATCCTGGCAATTGGCGTCATGGGCGGTATCGGGTACCTGCTTAATAAAACACCGGTCTGGAATCTTTTTTCGCCGGGTCATTGGATGGCCGTCGGTACAATCGTCGCGATCACCGGCACGCTCGGCGATCTGCTGGAGAGCAAGCTGAAGCGAATGGCCGATATCAAAGACAGCGGACGCATCTTGCCCGGTCATGGCGGTTTCCTGGACAGATTCGATTCCCTGCTGGTCGCTACCCCCTTTGCATGGCTCTATCTGATGTGGGTCATACAGTGGAATACATAAAATGACCTATTTTTGACACTCAACTCAAACTATGACGATCCATCGGGAAGGATACAAGACCATTGCTATCGGCGCGCTGGCCTTTGCGGTCATCAACCTCTGCTCTTTTTACTACATCAGCGCCCATGAGGCCTGGGTTAGCGGACTCATCTTCCTCATCACACTGGTCGTGGAGCTTTTCCTGATCTCCTTTTTTCGTGTTCCCGTTCGTAAGCTGTCCAAGGACGATGGCCTCATTATCTGTCCGGCAGACGGCAAGGTCGTCGTTATCGAAGAGATGGTCGACGAAGAATATTTCAAAGCCAAAAGACTGCAGATCTCTATCTTCATGAGCCCCGCCAACGTGCACCAGAATCGCAATCCGGTAAGCGGCGAGGTGGTATACAGCCAATACCACAAGGGAAAATATCTCGTGGCCTGGCATCCTAAATCCTCTACCGAAAACGAACGTCATAGCGTTGTCATCCGTAACGGCCATGGAGAGATCCTCGTCAAACAGATCGCAGGCGCCCTGGCCAGACGCATCGTCAACTACCTGAACGTCGGTCAAAAGGTCGACCAAAGCGCCGAAATGGGGTTTATCAAATTCGGTTCCCGCGTAGATGTCCTGCTTCCGCCTGGCGCCACCGTCAACGTGCAGCTTAACCAGGCTGTGCAGGGCGGCGTCACCGTCTTGGCCAAATGGTCCTGATGTGTTAATTTCAGTACATGAAAAAGATCTTTCTTCTCGGTATGGCGTCCCTGCTTTTTACCGGCTTCTCGTCGGCGCAGACGCGCAAGGATGGTAAAGGCAAGGCCAGGGACAGCGTCAAGACCTCGACCGTCAAACCGTGCCCGGGCAAGACCTGCGGCAAGAAAAAACATTGACGGCGACGGCTGGCGTTAAAAAACGTTCTCCAATTCCCTGAGCGAATACACGGTATAGGTGGGCCGGATAGCCGGTTCGCGGTTCAGATGATTGACATATACCTGGTCGATGCCCGCATTGATCGCGCCCTGGATGTCCACTTCTATGCTGTCTCCTAACATGATGCTTTCGGCCGGATCGGCGCCCGCCCGCTGAAAAGCATAGTCGAAGATCTCCTTATGTGGTTTAAGGCTGTTCGACCCCTCCGAGGTGATCACCTCTTTAAAGAAGCTGCCGATCCCCGAGTTTTCCAGTTTGGACAGCTGCGTCTTCTGAAACCCATTGGTGATCAGGTGTAATTGATATCCTTTCCCCGTGAGATATGTCAGGATCTCGACGGTATAAGGGAAAAGGATCGTGCGGGTCGGCAGGGCGTCCATGAACAGGGTATCCATCCGCCGCGCCAGCGGTTCATCGCCTATCTTGAAATCCAGCAAGGTGAGCCACATCCGTTTCCAACGCAGCTCATCGACTTTTATAAATCCATTGCGATAACGTTCCCACAATTTATCGTTATGTACCGTATAGTATAGATAGAACTCGTCGAAACCGGGAACCCCTCTTTCTTTAAGTTCCAGACTGTGATACATTTCCCGCAGGGTCTGCCGGCAATTGGCTTCAAAATCCCAAAGGGTATGGTCCAGGTCGAAAAAAAGGTGTTTATATTGCATGTCGCAAGTTACTACTTATGAATTGTATCATCACCGGAGCATCCCGAGGACTGGGCAAAGCCATGGCGGAACGATTTGCCGAAGGCGGGTATGACCTCTATCTCTGCTCGCGTAACCAGGTGTCATTAGCGGAAACGGCAGAGCAGCTGGCTGCCCGCTTCCCGAATATAGCGATACAGCACAGGGCCGTGGATATGGGCATCAGGGACCAGGCGATCGCCTTCGGGCAATGGCTGCTGACAAATGGAACGGCTGTGGATGTGCTGATCAACAATGCCGGTCAGTTCCTGCCAGGCAGCGTTCATGACGAGCCGGCGGGGTTGCTCGAACAGCTGATGGCCGTCAATCTGTATAGCGCCTATCATCTTACCCGGCAGCTGCTTCCGGCTATGATGGCGCGCCGTTCGGGTCATGTCTTTAATATCTGTTCGGTAGCTTCTTTCAAAGCTTATCCCAACGGCGGCGCATATAGCATCAGCAAGTATGCCCTGGCCGGCTTCTCCGCCAATCTGCGGGAAGAAATGAAACCGTATGGCGTCAAGGTCACCAGCGTCTTTCCGGGTGCGGCGTATACCGATAGCTGGGCCGGTTCCGGTGTCGACCCGCACCGCATAATGATGGCAGCCGACGTTGCGGAGATGGTATTTACGGCCAGCCGGCTCTCTCCGCAGGCTACGGTGGAAGAGATCCTCCTGCGCCCGCAACTCGGTGATCTCTAAGCGGCCGAAGGCCGCACTTTAAGATACTTTTAACCTGCACCGGCTTATATTTGTATGGTGCATAAGGATATGCCTATAAAATCACCCGTTATCGGTAAGATTCTACGTACTACGTTCATTATCGGGATCGCTCTACTGCCGGGACTCTTTGCTTCCGGCCAGGTGAAGTTTACCACCAATGTCAGCAGCCAGGACCTCGGCAAATCCGATTACCTGCAGGTCGAATTCGTCGTGGAGAACGCCAAACAGATCGACGATCTCACCCCCCCTAATTTTCCAGGCTTCCACATCGCGCAGGGCCCGATCCAGTCCAGCGGCATGAGCATCGTCAACGGCAACATGTCCCAATACAAGGCATTGTCCTTTGTACTCGAACCGACGAAGACGGGTAAATTCACGATCGGCGGCGCCTCGGCGACGGTGGACGGTAAGCATATGCAATCCAATGCCGTCACCGTAAACGTACATCCCGGCGGCTCGGGCACGGCGAACTCCAACTCTCAACAAGGCGGCAACCCTAACAATCCATTCGGAAACAATCCTTTTGGCAGCAGCCCCTTCTTCCAACCCAACATGCCGGATCCATTTAGTCCGGATGGGGGCGACGTCGACCGGGATGTCGTTATCAAACCGGGTGAAAATGTAAAGGAAAAGATTAAAAAAGGGCTATTCGTAAGATTGCAGGTCAGCAAAAATACCTGTTATGTCGGCGAGCCTATAGTCGCCACCTATAAGTTGTATACGCGCGTCAACTCCGAGTCGAGGATCACCAAACAGCCTTCTCTCAACGGATTCAGTGTATATGACATGATCGATCCCAGCCAGGATGCCGTCAGCGTCGAAAAGCTCAATGGAAAGAACTATACGGTGCATACCATCCGCAAAACGCAGCTAATTCCACTGCAATCCGGAACCATCGACCTGGATCCGGTAGAGGTGGCGAACACCGTGCATTTTGTAAAAGCCTCGGGCAATTCCGGCCGGGGCCACGGCGGCAACAGCATCCGGGATCTGATCGATCAGATGATGGATGAAGGCGGTTATGGTTCGGAAGTGGATGAGAATGTCACGCTCGACACGAAACCATTACCCATTACGGTAAAACCCTTGCCGGAAGAAAGCAAGCCGGCAGGATTCAATGGGGCCGTCGGCAGTTTTTCCATAGAGGCGTCGCTGAGCAACAAAAGCGTCACCGCCGATGACGAAGCTACGCTGCATGTGGTCGTCAAAGGCAAGGGCAATCTGCCCGTGATCGCCGCACCTGCCGTCAACTGGCCCTCCGGCATCCAGGCCTTTGATCCCACCGCTAAGGAAGATGTCAACAAGACCGTGGCGCCCATGAGCGGTTCGAAGTCCTTCGACTATGTTTTCACGCCGCGGACTGCGGGTCATTATACGATCCCGGCCATCAATTTCCCGTATTTCGATCCGGCTTCTCAGTCGTATAAAACGGCAGGCACCCAAGCCCTGGACATACAGGTGACGCCCGCCGCAAAAAGTCATAATAAAACGCCGGATCTGTATACGGCCCGGACGACGGCGCGGCCTGGACTGATCGGGTTGGCCCGCAATTATGGAGCATGGATCGGCGTCTTCCTGCTGCTTTCGGGAACAGCCGTTTATTTCTGGCGCCAGAACCAGCGGCTGAGAAAAGCCAGCCTTGCCGGCAGCACCGCGGCGGTGGCCGTAACCCCGGTCCAAAAGGAAAAGACGAACGATGGTATCCCATCTATAGTAAAACCGGTGGCGGAAAGGACCAATGCGCCGGTAAGACCCGATCGCCCGCCTGCTGCCCCCGCCGGTCCGGTGATCCCCGCCACTACCTTCGTTTCCACTGCTCCGGCGGCCGACCCTTTGGCCGAAGCCAAACAATTCTTCGAAAACGAGGACTCCAAAGGCTTTTACCGCGAGGTCAACCGGGCGATCTGGAAGGCCATGGGCAGAAAGCTCGATCTGCCCGCCAGCGAGCTGAACAAATCCAATAGCCTGCATCAGCTGCAACTGCGCGGATGGAACGATACGGCGCTGATGACGCTGGAAAATCTTCTCAACGAGTGTGAAATGAATCTGTACACACCGGCCTATGACCGTTGGAATATGCAGCAGCTGCTGCGGCAGGCGGAATGGGTCCTCGATAGATTGGCCTGAGGCCCCGCACGGCGCTTCGCCGATGGCCCCGCGCGGCACGATCCTATTCTGTATATTTATATCCGACTCCCCGGACGGAATGAAAATATTTCGGATGCCGGCTATCCTCCTCGAAATACTTGCGGAAATTGAGCACAAAATTGTCGATGGTGCGGGTCGTTGGATAGACATTGTATCCCCAAACGGCCTGTAAGATCTTTTCGCGGGTGACCACCTCATTGCGGTTCTCGATCAGCAGTTTCAGCAACATCGCCTCTTTCTTGCTCAGCTGGATGCGATCCCCGTCCTTGGTCGTGGCTTCCTGCGCCTTGAAATCGATGACGTTCTTTCCAAAGCTGTATACATCGCCGAGGGATTCCTTTTCCTGCATCTTCTTATTCTTCTCGATCAGCTTTTGTATCCGCAACAACAGCTCTTCCAGGTTAAAAGGCTTTGTCAGATAATCGTCGGCCCCTTTCTTAAGGCCCAGCACCCTATCCGCGCTGGCGTTCTTGGCGCTTAGGATCAGAATGGGCACATCGTTGTTCTGTACCCGGATGGTCTCGGTGACGCTGATCCCATCTACGCCGGGAAGCATGACATCGAGGATGATCAGATCGAAATACTCGGACTGGATCGCCTTCAACGCCTGGTTACCATCGTATGCCGAAGTGATCTCATAGCCTTCCAGCTCGAGGTTGAGCTTAAGCGCTTCGTGGAGGTTTTCTTCATCCTCGACCAGTAATATGGAGATTTTTGAGCTCATGATTGATTCCGGGATAGACGCCGCTGACGCTTTCGCATCTTGAAGGACACTGTAAAAATACTCCCTACCGGCGAATTATCAGTAACCCTCAGGATAGCTTTATGATCCTGGGCTATCTTGAGGCATAGATAAAGACCGAGACCCGTGCCCTTGGTACGTCGCGTCGCTTCCTGTCCCGTCCGGTAGAATTTGTCGAAGATGCGTTTCTTTTCTTCGTCGGGTATGCCTGGTCCCTGATCTTTTACGGAAAGCAGCGTATGTCGTCCCCTGTGTTCCAGTATCACACCGATAACGCCCTCTCTGGGCGAGTATTTAAGCGCATTTTCCACCAGGTTGCTGACCAGCAGCTGTAACAGCAGGATGTCGCCGAGCACTATACAGCCGGGTTGAATTTGTTCTTCCCAACGTCTGTCCGGAAAACGATGCCGGAATTCCTGCATCGATCTTGTCACCAGACCGGAAAGATCCATCGGCTCCTTGGACTGTATATAGCCGCCGCCTTCGAGTTGCGATGCTACGAGGATATTATTGGCGAGGACATCCAGCCTGTCCGTTTCCTGTAATGCCGCCTGGATCATCTTCTGCTGCCGCTGTTCGTCCAGCTTATGTTTACGCAGGGTTTCCAGGTTCAGCTTGGTGACGGCGATCGGCGTCTTGAGCTCGTGGGTCAGCGCCATCATGAAGTTCTGCTGTTGGATCTGTAGCCTGATCTGCCGCCGGACCTCCCGGTAGACATAGATGGCGCCGAGCAGAATGAGCAGCAGAAAGGTGCCCCCCTCGCCGGCATATTGGGCTGTCTTGTTTTTCTCTTTGGTCAGAATGGCCGCGGCCTGGCTGGCATAGTCTGGATCATCCTTTTTCAATGCCTGCAGCTGATAGGTGGTCATCTGCCGGTGTTGCGTCTCTAACTCGATGAGCCATAGGGCGAGCTGGCTGACGATGTAGGCCAGCAGGATCCAGTATACGGTGATGGCGACCGCGAGACGTCTTTTTTTGAACGGCATAGTTGCGCGTTTAAGCTGCTGCCGGATTACGGGGCTTTCTCTATCCGAACGCCCACGTCCAGGATGTGTTTGAGCGGATCTTCCCGCATGATCTGTTCCAGCGTCAGAGAATAGGTGCCCGGTCGGGTGAACTTCGTCTCTTCCTGGATCTTGATGCGGTGCTCGAAGATGTCGTCCATCCCACTGCCCAGCCAACCTTTATTGTTGTCGGCCAGCCTCAGGTCATAACGTTCGCTTCTGGCGGCAGTATCGCCCGGCTGCCGGACTGTTCCCCGGATCCAGATATTGTTGTAATTATACGCGTCGGTATGCCGCAGGACCAGATAAATATTATAGCGGTAGCTGGTGTCGGCAGGCTGGATGTCGAAACTGACCGTAGGCCGGAAACTGCTTGCCCATTGCTGACCGGGGATGACGATATCCTTCTCGAAAAAGCCCGAAGGCGGGGAACATGCCATCCATTGGCAGGAGAATAAGATCAGCAGCAGTACGACGAGGTTTTTCAATGAGACGTGTTTATACAAAAATAACATGATTTTATAGAAACGCATTTCGAGACGATCATATTATAATACATTCAAAACCTGTTCCTTGGCTTTTTCGAGCTCGTCCTTCATCAGGACGACGCATTGCTGGATAGTGGAATCATAGGCTTTGGATCCTGTGGTATTGATCTCACGGCCGATCTCCTGGAGGATAAACGACAGCTTCTTACCCTTGCTATCATCCTTCTCCTGCAGGATGGTCCGGAAATAGTCGCAATGGTTCTTGAGTCTCACCTGCTCCTCGCTGATATCGATCTTCTCGATATAATAGATCAGCTCCTGTTCCAGCCGGTTGGGGTCATAGTTTTCCTTGCCTACGTGTTCTTCCAGCAGTTTTTTAAGCCCCTCCCGGATCTTCTGTTGCCGCAGCGGCTCCAGCTTGACGACCTCTTCCTGGTGACGCAGGATATTATTGATTCGCAAAAGCAGGTCCTCTTCCAGCATGGCTCCTTCGTTAAGCCGGTGGGCATCCAGGTCCTCGATCGCGGAAAGGATCACCTTTTCGAACTCCTGGAATTCTTCATCGGTGAGGGTATCGCTGGTGGGCGTGATGACCTCGGGCAGCTTGACCAGGGTGCTGAGAATGTTGGAAGGGTCCAGGTTCAGTTCCGAAGAAAGATCGGCGAGGGCCCGGTAATAGGCTTTCGCCAGATCGGTATTGATGCTTACCGGTTTCGCATTGCCCGTTCCTTTAAGGCTGATCGTACAGTCCAGCGAGCCGCGGCCCAGTTTTTCAGAAAGCAGTTTCCGGATCGTAAATTCAAAGGGTTTCAAAAAGCCCGGTAGCTTCAGTTGTAACTCGAATTGTTTTCCATTCAGGGATTTGATGTCCACCTGGAAGGTCTTGTCTCTCACTGCCTGTTCTGCGCGACCAAAGCCTGTCATCGATTTGAGCATAATATCAATGTTTTAGATTTTTTTCTCCGGGGCTTACCGAAAGACATTGCTTCGGTGATCGAGCCCGGGCTCGTCGGGCTACAAGTTAGTGATTCCTTTCGGCAAACAGCAAGGAATACATCTCGTTCCTGCCCAGGGAATGCATTTCTCCCGGGTTTAACCCATCCAGACTGAGTTTTTCTATCCGGTAACGGATCAGCCTGAGAGTGGGAAACCCGACGCTGGCCGTCATCTTCCGGACTTGTCTGTTCTTGCCCTCCTTGAGAAGCAGCCGCATCCATGTCGTAGGGATCTGTGCCCGGTATCGGATGGGCGGATGTCTCTCGGGAACGGAAGGTATCGTTTCGAACAACCGCGCTGCACAGGGCCTGGTGCGGTAGGGCCTGCCGTCGATGTTGATGACCACTCCCATCTCCAGTTCCCGGATCGCGGCAGGAGTGATCGCGCCATCCACCTGGACCCAGTATTCCCGTTCATGCGCGAACTGCGGGTTCAGCAACCGGTGATTGAGTGCGGTGTCGTTGGTAAGGATCAAAAGCCCCTCGCTATCGAAATCCAACCGGCCAACGGGATAACAATCTGCCGGAACGGGAAAGAAATCCTTGAGCGTTCGCTTTCCTTCCTGCGGGCTGAATTGGGAAAGGACCTGGAAGGGTTTGTATACAATGTAGTACTGGTGCATGTTCTGTGAGATTCGCCCGGGCCTTCGACTCGATGGTTCAAAAGAAAAAGCCCGGTGCGAAACCGGGCTCTTAATATATGGATGGGTTAGTAAGTACCGGGAAATAAATTTCCCTACACAATATTAAAAATAATTTTCTCTATCTAAAAAAATTTTCCAACAAATTTTATTCACATTTTTTTTTGAGCTGTGGAAAATAGACGCGATTCACCACGTTACCAGCCTACCTTTACACGAAATTTGATCCCAGGCATTACACAAATTCACTACTATGCGATTTCCTTCTCCCGTATCCGTCCAATGGTTTGCCGAGTTCCTCGGCGCCGAGTTATTAGGTGATAAGAATGGCCAGGCTACCGGCATCAACGAGCTGCATAAAGTCGAACAAGGCGATCTGGCATTCGTCGACCATCCCAAATATTACGACACCTGCATCCGCAGCGCCGCTACCTACATCATCATCAACAAGGCCGTGGAAGTGCCGCCAGGCAAGGCTTTGCTGGTAGTCGACCAACCCTTTGAGGCGTATCTCAGGATCGTCAGGCATTTTCGTCCTTTCCAACCGGCGACAAAAATGATCAGTGACACCGCCACCATCGGCCGGGGTTCTTATCTCTATCCGAATGTCTTTGTCGGCCATCATACCACCATTGGCGAGAATTGCATCATCCACCCCAATGTCACGATCCTGGATCACTGCGTCATCGGTAACAATGTGATCATCCAATCCGGAACGGTTATCGGTTCGGATGCCTTCTACTATAACTCCAGGAAGGATCGCGCCGTGTGGTATAAGAAGATGGAAAGCTGCGGCCGGGTCGTCATCGAAGACAATGTAGAGATAGGCGCAGGCTGTACGATCGACCGCGGGGTGACGAGCGATACTACCATCGGCATGGGCACAAAGATGGACAATATGATACATATCGGTCACGATACGGTCACCGGTAAAAATTGCCTTTTCGCCGCACAAGTCGGCATTGCAGGTGCAGTGGAGGTCGGCAACGGGGTCATTTTATGGGGACAGGTAGGAGTAAGCAAGACGCTGACTATCGGGGACAATGTTATTGTGCTCGCTCAAAGCGGTGTACCCGCCTCGCTGGAGAGCGGTAAGACCTATTTCGGCACTCCCGTCGAGGATGCCGCCGTAAAAAAGAGAGAGCTGGTCTGGGTCAAGCGCATTCCCGAATTATGGAAGAAGGTTATGGCTGGCCAACCGGAGCGCGGCGGTCCCAGCGAAAATCATTAACCCTGCCGGCGCCAAAGACGCGGTACCTGTTTGCCGCGAGCGACACAGAGACGATTTTTACTCGGGTGTATAATCATACGGCACCACCTCCGCCAGCTTTTTCCAGGACCAGTAGCCGATATTCGTGACATCGGTCTGATCATAGAAATAGCCATTCTCCTCGATGACGAATCCATTGACGATATCGATCGCCGAGATCTCCACGGCGGTGGAAAGCGGGTATTTGTTCTCGAGGAGATACTTTTTATCGGGCTTCTGGCTGGTATAGCTGACCCGGAGCCGGCCCTGCAGATTGATCTCGACATCTCCGCTGTCCCGGGAATAGAATTTAGGATCGTAGGGGTTGTCGATCTTCTTCATGCGAGTGCTGCCGCTGTCGGCCATCTCCAACACAAATCCTTCGTAATCCAGCGTGCTGTCATACCAGCTGCGGATAAAATGCAAACGCGACCCCGAATAGGCATACAGCCTGTTCTGTTTCCAGGTATCCTGCTGCTCGGGAGTACCGTCCATGGCCTGGAATAAGGGATACCCCGTGTAGCTGCCGATATTCCCGTTATAATCGTAAACGAAGGAGTCGAGCTGGTACCGGATCTTATATCCCAGGGCATTATTGGTGATGAGCAGTGCATCCGTGGCCTTGATCCGCAGCTTGTTCCTTTTTTTATAATAGTAGAATTTCAGGACGTCTTTGTTTTCCAGCGCACATTGCGCTGCATTGGGCGTCGTGCCGATAAAATTGTCGAGAAAGAACTGCCCATATTTCTCCCAGCCATCGGCGACCTCGGCGCTACCGGTAACCACTGCCTGTTCCATGGCCTTGTCCTCGGGTTTGAGCATTACTCTCAGGGTGTCACCAGGACGATGGTCTTTGCCGATACGGATGGATTGGGTCTGATAGCCGGTATAAGAGATGATCAGATCATAACCGCCATTGGGGAGCCGAAGATGAAAGCTGCCATTTTCTTGGGAAAGGGTACCTACTGTCGTATTCTGGCAGAAGACCGACGCGCCGGTCAGGGGCTGGCCGGAGGTGGAGTCGATGACCTGTCCATCGATGGGGAATGTTTTTTCCTGCGAAAAGCCGGCAAAGGAGACCAGGAAGGCGGGGATCAGGAATAAAAAGAATTTCATGGATATCGCTTTGAGCCGGTAAGATAGCCAACACCGGCGTATTTTGCAAACACTACGCCGGGATCGAATGCTGCGTTTGCAAATATGCTTTACACGCCACCCGGATCGAATCCTCCAGCGGGGTAAAATGGAAGCCGGATAGCTGCTGCAGGATCTTGCTGTTATCGAAATAAGTGCTGCTTCGGGCGACACGCGCGCTTTCCCGGGTAAGCATGGACGATTGTCCTGAGAACATGCTCTTTACTTTCGCCGTACGCCAGGCAATGCCGGCAAGAAAAGGCGTCGCTTCGCGGGACGGCGGTTTCTTCCCGAAACCGGCGGCCATGGTCTCAAAAAGCCGGCGGAATGTCCAGTTATCGGCATTCAGGATATACCGCTCGCCGACGATATCGCTTTCCAGAAGACAGACGATGGTTTTAGCCGTGTCGGCAACGTCTACAAAACCATTGACGCCCTCCGTATACCACGGAAATTCACGAAATGCGCTTCGAAAAAGCGCACAGCTGGAACTATTCCAATCGCCATATCCGAGGATCGTGCTCGGATTGACGACTACAGCCGGCAGCCCTTCCCCGATTCCGCGCCATACTTCTATCTCCCCCCTGAATTTGCTGATGGCGTAGTTCGTATTGTATTTACTTTCTTCCCAGACCTTATTTTCTGTGACTTTTTCTCCATGCCCCGTCCTGCCCAGCGCGGCTACGGAACTGACATGCACGAAGCGGCGGACATGCTGCGTCAGCGCGGCGTTCACGACATTGGCCGTCCCTTCTACGTTGGTGGTAAATAATTCGTGGCGGTCCCGGTGGGAAAAAGAGACTTTGGCTGCTGCATGAACGACGCCGTCGACATCCGCCATGGCGTCTTCCAGCCCGATGACATCCAGCACATCGCCCGTGATCCATTCTACCTGTTCCAGGATACCGGCGGGAATAAAATCCGGCAGCGAGCCGCTTCGACGGATGGCGCGTACGGCATATCCGTTCTCCACCAGCTCTTTGATAATATACGCTCCGAGAAAACCAGTGCCTCCGGTAACCAGGACCCTTGCTTTTGTTATAACATTATGCATACCGGTAGTATCCTTTTCCTGTCTTCTTGCCCAAAGCGCCTTCCCTGACCTTCTGCTCCTGGATAGGCGAGGGACGCAGCCGCAGGGGCCTGCCCATGGCTTCATATACCGAACAGCTGACGGTGTAATTGATATCATTGCCGATCAGGTCCATCAACCGGAAAGGACCCATCCTGAATCCTGCCGCTTCCATGAGGTCGTCGACCGTCGCAATATCACTCAAGCCTTTTTCGATGAGAGTAAGGGCCTCCAGGTAGTAGGGACGGGCCACATGATTGACGATAAACCCGGGTGCATCGGTGCAGACCACGGGTGTTTTGCCCATCTGTCCCGCGACTGCGGCAATGGTCCTCGTGACGGCGGCCTCCGTATGCGCCGTATTCACGATCTCCACAAGCTTCATTAGTGGTGCGGGATTAAAAAAATGCATCCCTATAAAACGACCGGGCGCCGGGATCCCTGCCGCCAGCGCGTTCAGGGAAAGAGAAGAAGTATTGGAAGCAAGGATCGTATCCGGAGAATTGATCGCCGCCAGCTGAAGAAAAAGACCCGTCTTGGCCTCGGGACGCTCGACGATGGCCTCGATAAGCAGATCCGCGGTGCAATCTGCGATGTCGGTAGAATAGCGGAGCCTGTTCAATACGGCCTGATACTCCTGGGGAGCGATCTTTTGCTTTTCGGTGAGGGTTTGCAGACTCTTTTCGATCGACAGCCGGCCTTTCTCCACCATATTTCCATCGACATCGTACAGCAGGGTCTGGTATCCACCCATTGCAGCTACCTGGGCGATGCCGCTGCCCATGGTACCCGCTCCGCAAACGCCGATTGTCTTTATCATAAATGGATTTTAAGATGCCCAGGCGCCTGCATGGTCTACACTGCTCCCGTGAATTGTTTTAGGAAGCGGACATCATTCTGCGAATAGAGACGCAGGTCGTTGATCCGATATTTGAGCTGACAGATGCGTTCGATACCCATCCCAAAAGCAAATCCTGTGTACTTGTTGCTGTCGATGCCGAAATTTTCCAGCATTTTGGGGTGGACCATGCCGCTGCCGAGGATCTCGACCCAGCCGGTATGTTTACAAACGCTGCAACCGCTGCCGCCACAGATCCGGCACGTGATGTCCATTTCGGCGCTGGGCTCGGTAAAAGGAAAATAGGAAGGGCGGAAACGCACCTTGATATCTTTGTCGAACATCTCCTGTACGAAGAAATAGAGCGTCTGCTTCAGATCGGCAAAAGACACGTTCTCGTCGACATAAAGGCCTTCGGTCTGATGAAAGAAACAATGCGCCCGGGCGCTGATGGTCTCGTTCCGGTAAACCCTGCCCGGACAAATGATCCGGATCGGGGGCTTTTGACGCTCCATGGTCCTGGCCTGTACACTGCTGGTATGTGTGCGAAGCAGCCAGTCCGGATGCTGATGGATATAGAAGGTATCCTGCATATCCCGCGCGGGATGGTTCTCCGGCAGGTTCAGGGCGGTAAAATTATGCCAGTCGTCTTCAATCTCCGGACCTTCGGCGACAGCAAAACCCAGCCGGCCGAAGATCTTTACGATCTGATCCCTCACGAGGGTGATGGGATGGTGGGTACCCAGCGGCAAGACATCGCCCGGAAGACTGAGATCGATATTGCGGACAGGACCGGCGGACGCCGAACCGAGCTGGGTCTTCCAGTCTTCATACTTCGTCTCGGCCAGCTGCTTGAACTCATTGAGGATGGCGCCAAATGCCTTTTTCTGGTCGACGGGGACGTTCTTCATCTCGGTGAACAATCCCTTGACGATACCCTTGGTGCCCAGGAAACGGATACGATATGCCTCCAATGCTTCGACCCCATTGGGCACAATAGCGGCGATCTCCTGTTTGTACTGCTCAATTTGCTGTAACAATTGGTCCATGATGCGAAGATACGTAAGTTTGCCGCAAACCTCCATTGATGTCGCCTAACCTGCATATCAGCGATTTCCTCGATACTGTCAACCTGGCCGAATTGTCGCTGGACCAGGGGTATAGGGATGGACAGATCGGAAAGATCATCGAGCTCTATGACGACTCTTTCCCGGATGTATATGCCGCGGACCTGGTGATCGTAGGCTGTGAAGAAGAACGGGGCATCGGCCGCGACCGCCGGGAGCGGGGTGGACCGAATGCGATCCGCGAAGAGTTCTATCAGCTATTTTACTGGCACCAGGATATCCGGCTGGCCGATGTCGGAAATATCCGTGCCGGGGCCACTCTTACGGATACATACGCCGCGCTGAAGACGGTGCTCCGGGAGCTGACCGCCATCGGCAAAACCGTCGTCATCCTGGGCGGCTCGCATGATCTTACCCTGGCCCAGTATTATACCTATTCGGACAAGAAACATATCGTCGAAGCCACCGGCGTCGATGCACTGATCGATCTGGATATCCATTCCCAGCACCGGAGCGATAATTTCCTCATGGAAATGCTTACCGGCGAGCCAAACTATATCCATCATTATAATCACATCGGTTTTCAGAGCTATTACGTTCATCCGCATATGCTCGAGACCATGGACAAACTGCGGTTCGACTGTTTCCGGCTGGGTAGCGTCAAGGACAATATCGAGGAGATGGAGCCGGTGATCCGGAATTCACACCTCTTCTCCTTTGACATAAACGCGATCGCCAATGCGTTCGCTCCCGCCAACCTGCTTTCTCCGAATGGTTTCAATGGTGAAGAGGCGTGTATCCTGATGCGTTATGCCGGGTTGAGCCCTACCGTCAATACGGTGGGTATCTATGGCTATATGCCGGGGAGGGACAAAGACCGGCTCACCGCCCGCCAGATCAGCCATATGCTCTGGTATCTTATCGACGGCAAA
This sequence comes from Puia sp., assembly GCA_035550615.1. Lineage (GTDB taxonomy): Bacteria > Bacteroidota > Bacteroidia > Chitinophagales > Chitinophagaceae > Puia. The sequence continues at coordinate 2,707 of DASZOW010000276.1, read as the reverse complement.
AGCAAAGGCCGCCGCGAGGCCGCGCTGTCGGACCGGGATTTCTTTATCGAATATCACACGGCGTTCGCCGAAGTGCAGACGACATTTCTCCAAAGCAAAAAGACACAACGCTGGTGGATGCAGCTGCCCGACAACAAATATATCGCCTGCTCTTACCAGGACTATCTGCTGGCCAGCAGTAACGAGATCCCCGAACGGTGGCTTCGGGCACAGGAGAGAAGTTAATGCGGCGCTGTCCGACGGACCACGGACGCCCCTGTTTTGGGGTCGTCAGGCTTCTCCCCTTTTGGGCGCTTGCCCGGCTTCCACTATATTGCATGTATGAAGAAGTTCTCTCTCCTGCTGTTTCTGCCCGCCATCCTCTGCTGGCAAGCCTGTGCACCTTCGCATGTAGCCGGCGCATCGGAAAGATCCAAAGACCCGCTGATGCAATTTACCGAGGATACGCTGCTGCGGCAACCCGGTCTCGTTTCCGCCCAGGTAGGCTTATGTCTTTATGATCCGGCGACGGCCACCTATAAATTCAATTACCAGGGCGACAAATATTTCATGCCGGCCAGCAATACAAAGCTCTTCTCCCTGTACGCCGGCTTGAAGTATCTTGGCGATTCGCTCATCGGTATGCGTTACTGGCAGAACGATACCGCGCTTTTTATCGAGGGCGCCGGCGATCCTACCCTGCTCCATCCCGATTTCCACGACCAGCCGGTGATCCGTTTCCTGCAGAATACGCATCTCCCGATCTATCTCGCGGGCGACAACTGGCAGGATAGGCCTTTTGGGCGCGGCTGGGCCTGGGACGATTATAACGATGACTATATGCCCGAACGCAGTTCCCTTCCCGTTTATGGCAATTACATCCGTTGGATCTATGATACGGTTTCAGCCTCGTTCTATTCCATCCCGGATATCAACTGGCCCGTACGATTCTCGCCGGATTCGTCAAAACAAGGATTTTCCGTCCACCGCGATTACCACGCCAACGCCTTCGAGATCACGGAAGGGAAGGGTGGGGCTCGTGAACAAGACGTCCCTTTTATTACCGAAGGATGCGCCTCGGCTGCCTTGCTGCTGAAAGACACGATCGGGAAAAGGATTACCCTGAGCCAGCTGCCGGCTCACTGGACATCTTATTCTACGGGCATGTCGCCGCGTGACCAGCTCTTCGCCGGTCTCCGGGTCCTGCATTCACGGCCGGTGGATTCGATGTTCCGGCCGATGATGTACAACAGCGACAACTTCTTTGCGGAACAGACCCTGCTGATGGTGAGCAACCAGCTCCTCGGGAAAATGAACGATTACCGGATCATCGACACGCTTCTCAAGACCGATCTGCATGGTCTGCCGCAACGGCCTATCTGGGTAGACGGGAGCGGACTCAGCCGCAATGATAATTTTACCCCGATGGATTTTGTCTGGCTGCTCGACACCATGCGGAAAACATTTGGTCTGGACCGGCTCAAGCGCATCCTGCCGACCGGCGGCACGGGTACCCTTACCCATTATTACCGGCAGGACGCCGGCTTTATCTATGCGAAGACCGGGAGCCTGTCCGGGGTGGTTGCGCTCAGCGGCTATCTGATCACCAAAAAGAACCACCTGTTGCTGTTCTCGATCCTTATTAATAATTATACCGGCAGCGGCGTCACCGTCCGCAGGGAGATGGAACAGTGGGTCCACCGGGTGAGAGATACGTATTAACCGGGCCCCTTTTCGACCGCATTGCTCCGCCGGGAACAATCAACGCCCAAATAGCTTTTCTACATAGTCTTTCTTGAACTCGATATAGGTGGGATCACCGCCCGGGGTAACGTTATGCTGGGCACAGGCGAAAAGGTCATCGACGAGCGTACGCATCTCCTTATCGGTGAGGATCGTCCCGGATTTGACGGACCCCTGCCGGGCGAGACTGCGGATAAGCTTTTCGCGGCGGGAGAACCGGATCTCGCTGGTAAAATTCTTGTATTGTTCCAGCAGATTTTCCATAACGCCCTTTTCATTTCCCTGGGCCGTGTCGGCAGGTGCGCCCTGGATGATAAAACTATCCTTCCCAAAGGGTTCGATGCTATAACCCAGCGGTTGAAGATCGGGCAGCAGCTCCGAGAGCAGGATCGCGTCCGGTGTGGTGAGCGTCAACGTCACGGGGAAAAGGCTCTTTTGACTGGGGATATGTTTTCCTATCGATGCCTCCTTGTATCGTTCATACAGGATGCGTTCGTGTGCGGCTTGCTGATGGATGAGGACGAAGCTTCGATTGGTCGGAGTTACGATATAGGTAGCCATCAATTGCTGCAACGGCGCGTTTTCGATCGGCATGATCCTGTTTGGGACGGCGCCCATCCAGCTCTCTGCTCCGCGGCCCGCAACAGCCTGTCCGCCGGAAACCACGGGGGGGGCGCCCTGTCCTGCTGCGCCGGCCGATGTCTGCCCGCCTGCCGCACCCTGCCCGCCTGCTGCCGCGCCTGGACCGCCTGCCTGTGCATTCGCCGCCGCTGTTCCGATGGAACCGGCCAGCGCCTTGAGATCGTCAATATTATCTTGTTGTTCGGCGGGCTGTCTTTTGCCGGCCGGACCTTCATAGAAATCTTTCCAGTGACGCAGCTCGCTCTTATCGGTGGGTTCTATAAGGTGCGCCTGGTTCTTTTGGGTAAAGGTCTTATAGAGCGAGCTGGAAGCGACGGCCGCCTTATTTTCTTCCGAGACGGGT